>CAYGFN010000011.1:0-8196 GCA_964349145.1 uncultured Candidatus Saccharibacteria bacterium | reverse complement strand
GACTCGAACGCCCAACCCACGCGGGATACGATTCTGCCTGCCCGTCCAGGGAATCGTACGCCATCCTGAATTGAGTGGGCGCGGGGAGACTCGAACTCCCAACCCTCGCGGGATACGATTCTGAATCGTACGCGTATACCAATTCCGCCACGCGCCCACTCAATTCATGAAATAAACGAAACAGTCCAGTTCCCTGCCTGCCGGCAGGCAGGCGCCACATGCCCGTCGCCGCATTCTAAAGCAAAGAGAGAATTTCTCCACTTACAGCACCGGTGGCAGCTTCAGAGACGACGGGGTCTTGCCGTCCCACGCGATTAGGCCGTGCACGACAGCATTGGTCATCGCCGGCTGCTTGAGATGCTCTGCGTCTTTCACCTGCCGCGCGATTTCGTCGACATCCATCTCCGGCGTGAGCGGTATGCGGTGCTCGTAGAAAATCGGGCCGCGATCATACTCGTCGGTGACGAAGTGCATAGTGAATCCTGTCTCGGTAATGTCGCCGCGATCGTATGCGGCTTTCACTGCTTCGTGGATGTGGTGCCCATACATCCCCTTGCCGCCAAAGTGCCCGTAATTGTACGAGAGGAGTGCGGGGTGAATATTGAATGTCCGCCGCGGATCGAGCCCTTCCACTTTCTTCATCCACCCCGAGAGCGCCACCCACTGCGCATCAAAGCGTTCCACCATCTCTCTATACGTTTTCGAGCCATCAAAATATTCGAAACGCACGCCGAGTCGATCGGCGCGGGTGCGGACCCCGCCGTGCTCGTGATTGGAGACGACCGCGACGATATCGGCTTCGAGATCACCACCTCGGCTGTGCTCGACGAGATTTTCGAATCCTGACCCCCCATCGGTGGCGGAGCCGGAGGCGAAGACAACGATGCGCGGCCTGCTCATGAAGAAAACGAGAATGTTCAACCTCCTAACACGGTGAATCCGCCCGGCGAATTCAGGAATCGTTCTTTCGATACTACGAACGCAGAAAGTTTATCGAGAGCAGCGCGATCTTCGCTAGAGAGCACTTTGTTCTGTTTGTCAGCAAGACGAATATCACTGATGATCATCGGGAGAAAGACTGTCACAAAATCATACGCATTGGCGAGCTTTCTTGATCGCAGAAGGCCGTGAAAAGTTACGACCAAGCGATTACTCAGTTCGGAAACGCTTTTTACACCATCCAAGCCAGCTTCTTTATACTCACGAGCCTCGTTTATAACCGATAACTCTTCCAGCAACGCGAATCTGCGTCGTTGCTGCTCTGGATCCAGATCATCCTGCGACTCGGCCGCAATACCACTCTCTCCCTCCTCGCGGAACGAGATGCCCATGGCCTTGAGAGCCGCTATGACCTGTGCATGATGCTCTTCGATGTGCTCGCGCTCGTAACGCATGCAATACAGGATGCCCCCACCCTGATCGGGGTTATTTTCAGCCAAATTAAACTGTTTTTCTAGAGACATGTGTTAATTATACATCGGCACATAAATAGGCTGGCTACGAACAATTTGGACTGTCATGTCTATATTGTAACCTTTTGTCGCAATGCTAGGATGCAGCCATGAAGAAATTCGGGACTCCCGGCAAACCCTCCTCAGTGAAGCTCCTTATGCTCGGCGCCGGCGAGCTCGGCAAGGAGGTCATCATCGAGGCGCAGCGCCTGGGTGTGGAGACCATCGCGTGCGATCGCTACGAAGGCGCTCCTGCGATGCAGGTCGCGCACCGCTCCTATGCTTTCAATATGCGTGACAGCAAGGTACTGCGCGAAGTGATACAAAAAGAGCGGCCCGATTTTATCGTGCCCGAAATCGAAGCGATTGCGACAGACGAGCTCGTGAAGCTTGAAAAAGAAGGGTGGACCGTAATCCCCACGGCGCGCGCCGCGCAGCTCACGATGGATCGCCAGGGCATCCGCACGCTCGCTGCCGAAAAATTAAAATTGCCGACTTCACCCTATCGATTTGCATCCTCACTGAAGGAGCTTGAAGAGGGCGCGAAAGTCGTGGGATTCCCCTGCTTTATCAAACCCACGATGTCGTCCTCCGGCCACGGCCAATCCGTGGCTAAAAAACCGCAAGATGTGGCGAAGGCGTGGAAATTTGCGATGGAAGGGACGCGCGCGAATACCGGTATGGTCATAGTCGAAGGTGCGATTAAGTTCGATTACGAAATCACGCAGCTCACCGTGCGCCACGCTACCGGGATTTCATTCTGCGAACCCGTCGGTCATATCCAAATTGATGGCGACTACCGCGAGAGCTGGCAGCCACATCCGATGAGCAAGGTCGCGCTCAAAAAAGCGCGTGATATCGCGAAAAAAGTGGTGAATGAGCTCTGTGGCGCAAAGGGTCGCGGACTCTTCGGCGTCGAGCTCTTCGTCAAAGGCGATACCGTGTGGTTTTCTGAATTGTCGCCGCGCCCACACGACACCGGCATGGTGACGATGGCGAGCCAAAACATGAGTGAGATGGAATTGCACGTGCGTGCCATCCTTGGCCTCCCAATTCCCGAAATCACCTGCGTCCCCGGCGCATCCGTCCCGATTCTTGCAGAGGTGAAGACGGAAAACCCCTCGTACACCGGCATCGCCGAGGCGCTCAAAGAAAAAAATACGTGGGTACGAATCTTCGGGAAACCGATGTCTCCGGGCCATCGCCGCATGGCGGTCGTCCTCGCACTTGGCAAAAATGTCACAGACGCGCGAGCCAAAGCGCAGCGTGCTGCCAAGAAATTAAAAGTATTGAAATAAAGTTCGGAACCTCGGCGATTGCTCGCCGAGGTTCCCGATGGTGTCGACTACTCGACACGCGCAATGTTGACCGCTGCCGGACGACCACGGTGCACACCATGCTCGAACAGCACCGTGACTCCGTCACGGTCAATCGGATACAGACCGGCGGTGCAGAGCGTGTCCAGGAAAACGGTCACGCGATCGCCTCGTACGGGCAGGATGTCGCCGCGGCCGCGAGACGAATCGAAATTCTCCGGGAGCAGACGACCGCGCATAGGCCCCGAAGAGGCATGATGGGGCACCGCGTGTGTGGCTTCGTGGCCGAGGTCCTCGATCACCTTGATATTGATGGCCGTGGGGCGGTTCTTGCGGTCGAGACCGACCTCGTAGCTGACATACTGTCCGCCAACGAGCGTGTCCAGGCCGCTCGCCCGAACGTCGTTGATGTGCGCGAAGATGTCGCCTTCGCTGCCCTCGATGAATCCAAAGCCCTTGGTGCTGCTGTCGTCGAAGTACCTGACCTTGCCTGTGAGCATCTCTCTTCCCTCTCAAAAAGACCACGCCTTTCTGGCGCGAAAATATAATACAATCATTATTTAAAAAAGCAATGCTTACTTCACCCTTCACTGCGAGGCGTCGAGTAACGGTCCAGCGCCTCTAAGGAGATTGAAGTATGGAATAGTGGAAGTCCCGCGCGACGCTGTCGGCGGGACTTCGATCTTTGAGGAAAGAGCAGGTTCTTCTAGCCGCGGATACGACGAAGCTCAGAAGCTTCCCATCGTCCACGGTTTAACACAGGCAGGCAGCTGATCCGGTCGCCTTCGCCGATCATCGGCAGCGGCGAATCAACCACTGCATCGCCCGAAACGAACAAGTCACGGTAGTCTCGTTCCGGTTCGAGGAATCCGAAGCCGAGACTCATGGCGTTGAACCATCGGACAGTGGTGTCGATTCTCGTACCGGGGAACGCTTTGAATTCAGCGCGGCCGTGAGCGCAGAGCTTCCAGGCGTACATGAGCCCCTTGTACTTAACGGGTCGATAGCTGACTTTCAATCCTTCGATGGTCTCGGCGCACAACCCGAAGTGCTCGATCGCCACGATGCAGAGGTGCACATCGGGCGAACCTTTATCTTGTGGCTTGATGAAACCGTATCCGCGATCTCGATCAAACCACAGGACGACACCCATAGGCATGGCGGTCTCCTCTTCTTTTGGTTATTCCATTATGTGCAGGATCATGCGCTCACAGAGCGTACGTTAAATCATCGGACATCTTCGCAATTTCGCAATAGCTAATCAACAGCTTCTCCTCAACTGTTCGTTATGAAAAACAGGAGCCTCGGCGATTATCTCGCCGAGGCCTTGGTAGTGCGCCCGAAGCATCAGGCGGCGACGTGACGCTACTGCGCCTTCAAGTTGACCGCCGCCGTGCGGCCGCGCTCGGTCGCAGTCTCGTAGTTGATCTTCTGGCCCTCGTTGAGGCCGTTGAGGCCCGAGCGTTCGACGGCGCTGATGTGGACGAACACATCCTTGCCGCCCGTGTCGGGCTGGATGAAGCCGAAGCCCTTGGTGGCGTTGAACCACTTGACCTTACCAGTAGCCATCGCAGTCACTCCGATAGTTAGACCGCTCCTCATTGGAGCGAAAATATAATACAATCTTTATACAAAATCGCAAGTATCTACTCTACCGCCTCAATGGATGCGCCGAGCTTCTGGAGGCGCTCGTGGAGATTCGCATAGCCACGATTGATGGGGTACACGTCGAAAAGGGTCGATTCCCCTTCTGCGGCGAGCATGCCGATGAGGAGGAGCGTGGCGGGGCGCAGAGCCGGCGGCGCTTTGATTTCTGCGCCGTGAAGCGTGCTGGGGCCCGTCACGAGTACGCGATGCTGGTCGAGGAGCTCCACATTCGCTCCCAGCTTATTCATCTCGGTGTACCAGTGCGCGCGACCGTCATACACCCAATCATGAATGAGAGTCGCGCCCGTAGCCTGCGTCGCGACAGGGACGAAAAACGGGAGATTGTCGATATTGATACCGGGATACGGGCGCGGCGAGATTTTCTCCGGTGCAGCATGCAAATCCGATGGAAAAATGGTGACGTCGCGTAGAGTTGTGTGACCGTTTTCGGAGACATACGAATCCCCCCACGCGTACTTGAGCCCCATCATGCCGAGCGTGAAGAGTTCAAGCTCGAGAAAATCCACGGGGCACCGCGTAATCTTGATTTCTGAATGCGTCGTCGCGGCCAGCGAGATAAAAAACATGCTCTCGATGGGGTCTTCCGATGGATACCCGTGCACTTCCTTAGCAATATCCGCGACACCGTGCACGGTGAGCGTGGAGGTCCCAATGCCGTCAATCGTGACGCCACACTGTTTGAGAAAGACGCAGAGGTCTTGGACCATGTAATTCGCTGAGGCGAATTTGATGACCGTCGTCGCAGGTATTTTGGCGGCCGCCATGAGCACGTTTTCGACGCCGGTGTCCGAGGCCTCGTACATGATGATTTCTGTGACGGGTCCGCCGTCGGTGGGATGCTGCATCTCCACGTGGTACGTATGCGTCTCCTCGTTGCCGGTAATCGCAATGCCGAGCTTCGCGAGCGCATCGACATGCGAGCCGAGTGTGCGCTTGCCGAGATCGCACCCCGTGGGGGCCGGCAAATCAAACGACCCGAGCAGGTGCGCGAGCGGCGCGATAAAGAGCGCGATGGAGCGCGTGCGCTGTGCTGATTCCTGATTGATGTGCGAAAGATCAATCTTGGCGGGCGGCGTAATGCGCATGTCTCCGCTCTCCTCCCAGAGCACTTTGACCCCGATAGATTCCATCACCTCGATGAGCCGCTTCACCTCTTCGATGCGCGGCATGCGCTTGAGAATCGTCGTCCCGCGATTGAGGAGAGATGCCGCAAGAAGCGCCACCGCAGCGTTCTTGGAGATATTTGTATCAACGGTACCGGAGAGTACCTTGCCACCGACAACTTTATAATTCACTTGCGCATTATACGTTTTTTGAGGTATTTCACGAGTGCCCATACCGGGCTTGCACTAATGAAGAATCGCGAGATTATGGACTAAGCGACATACTCAGTCGCGTGCAACTGCAGGAGGAAGCGATGAAGCATCGACATCCCGCCGATCGCATGAGCAAGCGCTGGAACAGAGCGCAGAAATACGCGTGGTTCGACAGCCTTATTCCGACCCGCATGCTCCACGGCGTGAAGTCGATGTGGGGTCGCTGGGGTGATCACTGGAAGCCGCAGCACTGAGCGCACGTGCGCGACATGAATAGGGGTCGGGAATCTTGATGTCCCGGCCCCCTTAGCATTTCTCCCTGATCACACACTCATAAAATGAATACTGGGATGCTGAAGCACGCCCGCAATCACATATACAATCGGAATGATAATCGGGAGTGCGATAAGAAACACGAGTGGAATCGCCACAAGGTAGTGCCAAAATCGCACCGGCTTTGCACCTCGCGACGGCGGCAGACAGTAAGCGGGCAAGAAAACCATGAGTCCGTAGACAAATATCCACTGGCCAAATCCAAGGAATTGCTGCGGACCATCCAGTGAGACTTCTGCAAAAATGCCCATAATGCCGAAGAGGAGAAAGACGGCGAACGGCTTGAAATCGTATCGTGAAAGTACGATTGCCCACGCGATAAAGAGCGGGATGAACACGACGACGCTGTGAAAAAGCACGACGTCGAAATAATTTGCGGATGCAGTGATGTAAGCCTCGCCGACGCGTGCACCAAAGAGTGGCGCCAGATTGGTAAGTGATACGGTAATTATTTCTTCGACAAGCGCGAGCATCGTCGCGAAGAGCACAAATGTAATCCGCCAGTCGAGCGAAATCTTTTGCACATACGAGCGAACCCGCTCGCGATTTCGATACATGATGAGCCCGCCGACAACGACCCACCCGAGTATGAGCCCCCACGTCATCGACATGATGGCGGTTGAGCGAGCATCACCGAGGCTCGCGAGCGTGAGAAATGAAGCAAAGCCGAGCATCCATACTCCCAGAATAATCAGTACCGCCTTTTTCATTCGTCCATTTTACCTGAAAAAGATATGGGCAGCGGAATACGCGGGAAAGACTCGGGTGGGTCAGATGACGGCTGGAAGGAAACGGCCAAGAGCTCGTTTGTATTTGTGCGTCAGGAAGGAAACTCCCTCGCCTCTCGTCCGCCCGTCGGCGAACTCGGGCTGGGCACCGCCTCGCTGTCTCGCCTGCTGGCTCGACATCGCTCCGGCGTCCGATTCCTTCCCGCACCGTGCGAAGGCACGCTGCTCTGTCTTACCTCGCTTTGCTCGGTGCGTCAGGAAGGAATCGGACCTTCGACCTCTGTCTTATCAGGACAGCGTTCTACCACTGAACTACTGACGCGTATCTCGAAACTACCGTACTACCTACCTCCGCGTTTCTGCCGAGAGCTACTCTTGCAAAAGTATCATCCACCGGAGCTACTCACGCTTTCGACCAACTTGCGTACGGGCGATAGTAACAAAAATATATGCTCCGTGCTACCGGAAACAAATCAAGAGGCCGCCGGGGAGCCGGCGGCCTTCATGGATCATGTGGGGCGGATTAGCCGTCGCCCGCGCCGAAATCCTGCGGGAGGCCGTCGGGCGTCTTGCCCACGACCATTCCCTTCGGAAGCGGGTCTTCGCCGAAGTGCGCGACGAGATGCCTGTCGCCGAACTGTTGGCCGAACGGATGCAGCGGTTGCCGAAGAGTCTCGGCCGCCCGAGCGACATCAACAGGCGTACCCGCCTTCGTCGCAAGACGCTCGACAGGACGCTTACTGGTGAGCATTGTCTCCTCCACGACGGCTCTGAGGTGCCGCCATACCTGCGAGTATTAGACCATATATTGTCAAATCGTGCAACGCAGAAAACGCCATGCTCCGGAAAAAAGTCGGCGTCTTTTTATTTCCACAATCGAGCAGCTTTAGCCGCGTCGCGCGGCCTCGATAGCGGCGACATCGATTTTCTTCATGGTCATCATCGCATCGAATGCACGCTTGGCCTCGGCACCCCCTACTGCAAGCGCGTCGGTCAGCACGCGCGGCGTGATTTGCCACGATACTCCCCACTTATCTTTGCACCAGCCACATTCACTTTCCTTACCACCGTTTCCTACTACTGCATTCCAGTAGCGGTCTGTTTCTTCCTGGTCTTCTGTTGTAATCGCAAAAGAAAATGCCTCACTCTGTGTGAAGACGGGACCACCGTTGAGACCCATGCACGGAATTCCGCAAACTGTGAATCCGACCGTCAGCACATCGCCCTTCTTGCCGTCTGGGAAATCAGATGGTGCATAAAAAATCGCGCCTACTTTGCTATCGGGGAACGTCGCAGCATAAAACTCCGCTGCAGCTTGCGCATCCTTTTCGAACCAGCGACAAATTGTATTTTTAGGTTGTGTGTTCATGTATACCATTATAAC
>CAYGFN010000010.1:0-20727 GCA_964349145.1 uncultured Candidatus Saccharibacteria bacterium | reverse complement strand
TTGAGCTGCTGCGAAAACAGCTGTGATGCCGTGTATGTGGCGAGGTATGCGCCCAAGTAGAGTGGCATGTTCGACATGAACCAGACGAATGGCACCCCCGCGAGTATATTGACTCCCCAGAAGGATAGCCGACGAGGAATTCTGATGCGCCTCAGAAGTGCCCCGAGCACGATGAGTGGCGAGCGCTGTGTCCGTACTCGAATGAGTACGTACGCCACAAGCACTGAAACGAGCACGCCGATTTCTATGGCGGTGAGAAGACGGTCTTGGAATACGCTCACTTGTGTCGCGTACGTGAATTCGCTCGCGGTAAGTGGGGCGCTATCCGTGTCCATCCCGAGAGGAATGAGAATTTCCGATTGCGATTCTCCTACGTGAACAATCTGCACCTGGCCGATGTTCACACGATCACGAAAAAGATGTATCGAGTCGCCATCTGCAAATCCATGCGCCTCGCCGAGCGACACAGAGTACGTACCGTTTGCATCGCGCGTCACGGTCCCGTGCGCACCGATTGGCCAGACAAAATCGCGCGGATCGATACGAATCTTTGCAGACGTCTGGCTCACTTCCTCGATGCGTGCTTTTCCAATCGGGGCCTTCCAGCTGTGATTGAATCGATAGAGCGAAACAGTATCACCCGCTGTGAGACCTGCGACATCACCGCTGATTTCGGCACGCGTGGCGTCAATCGTCTGTGTCACGGTGAGATGCCGCGTAGATGCCCCATGAAAAGGGGCGAGAATGAGCAGTACGAAAACGAAGACCAGCGCGAGCTCGACAGCGATGGCGCACACTCTATGGACAGCGTTCATGGGAGGCAATCATAGCAAAAGAGGGCCATTTACGCGCGACTTGCAGAGCGAGATATCCGTGGCACTATTCACACATATGGGCACATACAAGTACTACGTCGTGGGCGCTATGGCGCTCGTTTTAGTAGCCGCAGGAGGATATTATCTGTTTACGGGCGATACCAACAAACCGACGTCAGAGGGTAGCAATCAGGAACAAATCATGGCTGTCGCGACGAGCACGTACGCGACAAGCAGCTACTCAATTGTGTACTCACGTGACTTCGGCATCGACACTGCGTATGCCAATACGTCGGTCAGTCCGACAAAGCCTATTGCCGGAGTGAAATTTACTATTCCTATGACCATGGCTACCGGCACGAATCTTTCGGCCGACTCTTATGTGAGCGTAGAGCAGTTGCCGCGTGCGAAGATTTGTACGGGCGACATTTATCTTTCCGCAAATGTCCGCGCCGAGAGTGAGACGATTGGTGGTGTATCGTATTCTGTCGCCTCATCGACGGAGGGCGCGGCGGGGAGCAGGTATGAAGAAATCGTTTTTGCGAAATCCGGCTCGAACCCCTGCACCGCTGTTCGCTATTTCATCCACTCGACGAGTATCGAGAACTACCCAATAGGTACCGTGCGCGAATTCGATCGAGCAGCGCTCCTCGCTGCTTTCGACACTGTTCGGGATTCGCTCTCAATCACGCAGTAAATACCTGAGGTGAATTCGGTAAACTTTATGCAATCTACCGCATTCTGCCGGTAGACTGCGTGATGGAAGATTTTACGCAGATGCGCGTGTTCTTCTTGGTTACGACTATTTCTGTCGCGACAATAACGCTCCTCTTTGCCCTCGCACTCTTTTACGTCGTGAGGATATTGAGAGCGCTGAGTACTTTCACAGACGTCGTACTCGATGAGACGACACTACTCCGAGGTGATATTGCAGGGCTACGCGACCGTGTACGTGCGGAGGGTGCAGAGTGGAAGATCTTTTCAAACTTTGCTCGAAAAATCGCTTTGCGTTTCTGGAGGAAGAAGCATTACTAAGTAATCATCTTTGTATGACTACAAAAGAACAGGTGGGCATCGGTGCGGGTGCTGTCGCAATCGCCGCTGCGGCGGCTGCAGGGTACTATTTTTATGCGAGTACCGGTGCGCGGAAGCATCGGAAGATTGCTGCATCATGGGCGGGTGCGCTCAAGCGAGATGTGGTGCGAGAGGCGAGGAAGATGATGCATATCGATCGTGCGAGGATTGCAAGCGCCATTGACGCCGCAGCAGCGGCATACGAAAGCGTACGCACCATCGACGGTAAGCAGCTGGTACGTGCCACAAAGGAGTTGAAAGACAATTGGCAGAAGATTGTTGCTGAAGCGGGAGTATCTGGTGCGCAGAGTGCACGCAAGCGTACGAAGCGTGCAACAAAAAAAGGTAGCAGGCCGCACAAAAAAGTAATAATCCACATATCGTGAAGCTGTCGCGTAGAGGAGGCGTACAATGAATGCATGGCGAAGAATGGTCCAAAGGGTCGGGGGCGTACAGGCACAGTAAAGAGCCGTACCCAGGTCTTGAGTGGCCGCAATAAGCGGTGGACAAAGGTGGACGCAAAAAGCGGCAAATTTGTCGACCAGATGAAAAGAAAGGGTCGCGCTTTCAAGGGCGTCAAAATGAAATAATGCACACAGCGAAACCGTTCGTTGCGATTGGCGTCCTCGTAGTCGTGCAGGCGCTCACCCTGTACGCATTTGGCCAGCCGGCAATCTGTGATTGCGGGGTAGTCAAACTGTGGGAGGGAGTGGTTACGAGTACCGGCATGTCGCAGCACATGACCGACTGGTACACCTTTTCTCACATTATTCACGGCTTCATTTTCTTCTACCTTTTACGCTACATTTTTCCGAACAAGACTTTATTGTGGCGGCTAGCGATTGCTGTGGGGTTTGAGGCTGCGTGGGAAATTGCGGAAAATACTCCTGCTCTTATCGAACACTATCAGCAGCAGGCGCTCGCGAGCGGATACGTGGGAGACAGTATTTTGAACTCGCTGATGGACACCGTGGCGATGCTCTCTGGATTTCTCTTTGCTTCGCGCAATCGGGTTGCTATTGT
Organism: uncultured Candidatus Saccharibacteria bacterium; assembly: GCA_964349145.1. Lineage (GTDB taxonomy): Bacteria > Patescibacteriota > Minisyncoccia > Phycocordibacterales > UBA2100 > UBA10103. The sequence continues at coordinate 17,815 of CAYGFN010000010.1, read as the reverse complement.
CGTCGGCATCGCGCTTGCGATGGAGGTCTTTACCCTCGTACTCATTCGCGACAATCTCACTCTCAATATCGTAAACCTTATCCACGTCGTGCCGGGAATCAACGAGTGGCAATCAGGTGCACACTAGCAGGGTGGCTGAAGCATACGAAATCAAGATGAGTACACGAGCCCGCATGATGCGGGTCTGCGTGTATCCGGGCGGTGACGTGCAGGTCACGGTGCCGCATCGCGCGTCCCGCGCCGCAATCGATCGGTTCATTGCGCGAAGTACGGCATGGATTTTGCGTGCGCGCGAGAAGTCTCAGAATGCGCTCATGATACGAGCCGAGCGGCGAGCGATTGGCGCGTACAAAACACGGGCGCGTGAGTTGGCGCTAAGGCATGCTGTTGAGTACGCGAGGCACTACGGAGTTGCATACAAAAAGATTGCCATCCGTGCTCAGAGAAAGCGATGGGGAAGTTGTTCTCGCACGGGGAACCTCAGCTTTAATTACAAAATTGCGCTCCTCCCGCGAGCGCTTGCGGAGTATGTGATTGTGCACGAGATATGTCATCTGGTGCACTTCAACCATTCGCCCGTTTTCTGGGGACTCGTCGAAAAGACGATTCCTGATTACAAAGAACGCCGCGCGCAGCTTCATCGACTGGTGTTCCGATTTGAGTAACGCTCCGCCGGAGGTGCATGCTATATTTGCCCCATGATTCAGACGCCGTTTTTTGACCCGCTTAAGAGCTACGAGGAAAACTACGATACGGGACCTTTTGGCGCCTTTGCAGGCAGTATGCGCAGTGAGCAGGCGGGTGAGCCGCAGTACGACTTTCTTGGGCATAAGGTCTACCTCCCGCTCGGTATTCCCGCAGGACCGCTTCTCAATAGCGCCTATTGCAAAGCAGCGTTTGATAATGGATTCGATATAGCCGTGTACAAGACCGTTCGCAGCGGGGTATTCCCGTGCCACCCGTTTCCAAACGTGCTCGCTATCCATCCCCAGGGGGACCTCACGCTCGATGCGCTCAAGTCGCCGCTCATAGCCGACACTACCTACTCGGATCCGCTCTCCATCACAAATTCATTCGGAGTGCCGTCGAAGGATCCAGCGGTGTGGCAAGAGGATGCGAAGCGTGCAATAGCAGCCGCAGGCAAGGGGCAGGTCTTGGTACTCAGCTTCATGGGTACGGTGCGACCAAACCAGACGCAGGACGAATTCGTACAGGACTATGTCGATGCCGCAAAACTCGCCTATGAGACCGGTGCCAAAATCCTTGAGACGAATCTCTCATGCCCGAATATCGGCAACGAAGGCCTCGTCTGTTACAACCTCGACGTTACTGAGAGAGTCGCGAAAGGCATTCGCGGCGTGATCGGCTCGACGCCGCTGAGTCTCAAAGTCGGATACTTTACCTCCGATTCGGACATGGAGAGACTCGGTGAAATCGCGAATGAATATGCGGATAACATCTCGGGCATCAATACGCTTCAGGCAGAAATACGAAACGCGGCAGGCGAGCAGGCGCTTCCCGGATCACCCGCCCGCTTGCGCTCAGGCGTGTGTGGAGCGGGCATCAAATGGGCGGGGCTCGATTTTGTGCGCAGGATGAAAGCAATCAAAGACAAGCGCGGTTTCAAATTCTCTATCGAGGGCGTGGGCGGAGTCTTGAATGCCGCCGACTATCAGGAATATCGTGCAGCAGGAGCAGACAGTGTCATGAGCGCGACGGGTGCGATGTGGAATCCACATCTCGCACAAGAAATCAAGAAGGAGATTTTAAATGGATAAACTTAGCGAGCGAGCGCAGCGGGCGATAGACGAGAAGGTCTTCCCGGGATGTGTCATCGGCATGGTTGTGCACGGCAAGCATGAAATCCGGCCATACGGAGAGGCATTTCCAATGTACGACCTCGCTTCGATTACGAAATCGATTCCACTCGCTGCACTTGCGGCGCTCTTTGTGTCCGAGGGGAAACTGAAGCTTTCGAACACTGTGAAGACATTTGTGCCGGAGTTGCAGAATGATTTTGATGCGACGATTGAAGATATGCTCCGCTACCGCGTACGCGGAGTGCGGATGGCATCGCTCCAGGAGATGACACACGACGAGATTCATGCCGCGGTGATGCGGAAGGGTTTTACCGCACCGCCCGACGCGAGCGTCTATACCAATCTTCCCGCTTTCATCCTGGGCGTGATGCTCGAGCGAGTCGGTGGGGTGAGCCTCGATCGTCTCGCACAAGAGCACTTTTTTGGGCCGTATGGAATGTCGACGACGACCTTCTTTCCGGAGAAAGCGATGTGCGCGCCGACAGAAATCGTCGGGGGAGAAACAGTACAAGGTGTGCCGCACGATGAGAGTACGCGAGTCTTCGCACACGCAGGGCGCACGGTAGGACATGCGGGACTCTTCTCAACGGCACAGGATCTCTTGAGGTTTGCGCAGCGGCTTATTGATGAGCCACATCATCCGATTGTGCACGCCGCGAAAGCAGGTCTCGGCTGGGACGTGAATACTCAGAATTTCATGGGAGTGCATGCTCACCCAAAAATGTTCGGAAAGACCGGATTTACCGGCACGAGTATTATTGTAGATGTTGAGACAAGGAGTGCGCTTGTCATCCTCTCGAATCGCACCTACCCACAGCGGCCCGCAGATGATATGGCCATCAACGCATTTCGCCGCGATATTGCTGATATTATATATGGCTCATGGATGATCTAGTATCAGTGATCATACCGACCTTCAATCGCGCTTACCGATTGCCGACCACTCTTGCAAGCGTTCTCGCGCAGACACACCGCAATTGGGAGCTGGTGCTTGTCGATGACGGATCGACGGACAACACGCGCGAAGTCGTCGCAGCGGTCGGCGATGAGCGCATTCGATATTTCAACCAAGAGAATAAAGGCCAGAGTGCGGCGCGCAATCATGGACTCGACGAGGCGCGAGGGGAATACATCGTATTTCTCGACAGCGACAATGAATTTGAGCCGACCCTCCTTGAAAAAGAAGTTGCATTGTTTGCACATGATGCGGCAGCGCACTCGGTGATACCGAAGGGTAGAAAATTCCATGAGCTTTACCAGGACGGGCAGTTGATCGAGTCTCGTGAAGCGCCATCGTATCCACCGGACGACGTCGCGAATATCGCAAAGGATATATTCATGCGCACCTTTATCTTCGATCCGACAGGCTTTTGTCATACCGCCAAGATTCGCGACGCCGGGATTCGCTTTGACGAGAGCATGCGGTATATGGAGGATTGGGACTATGTCATGACCATCGCAGAGCGTTTTCCAGACGGTTTTCGGTATCTGGCAGAACCGCTCTATACGTATCATCTGCGCTACGGCGGGGATGGTGTCGTCAGCAGCAAATCATATGCAACGAACGCCGACACCTTTGAATACATTTATCAAAAGCATAAAGGAGACCGTTTGATGGAAGGGCAGACGTGGTACCCGCAACGCGTCGAGAAGTGGCGGAAAATCCAAGCTGATTTTGAGGCGGGATTGGAGCCGCCACCGCATCTCTACTACTTCAAGGACTGATTGTAGGCGGCGTTTTGTGTTACAGTGCCGAAATGTGCGGTATTTTCGCGTATACGGGTCCGAAAAATGCTGGTGAGGTTCTCCTTGAGGGCCTCGTCTCCCTTGAATATCGCGGGTACGATTCCGCCGGCATTCATCTCCCCGAGAGCGGTGTCATCCGTGCGGTCGGCCCCGTCTCGCATTTGAAGCGCAAGATTCCGGCCGGATATTTTGGCAAGAGCGGTATTGCGCACTTGCGCTGGGCGACACACGGTGAGCCCAATGAGGCCAATGCACATCCGCATTCGGATTGCGACGGTGAGATTTGGTTGGTGCACAACGGCATTATCGAGAATTACAAAGAGCTGAAGCGCGACCTTCTCACGAAAGGTCACACATTTCGATCAGAATCCGACACCGAGATCCTCGCACACCTTATCGAAGATCACATGAAAGCAGGCAATGATTTTGAGAAGGCATCACTGCTCGCGCTCAATCAAATCCGGGGTACGTATGGTATTGCCATGCAATACAAGAAAGAGCCGGAAAAGTTGATTGCTGCGCGCATGGGCTCTCCTATAGTGCTGGGTCTCGGCGATGGCGAGCATTTTATCGCGTCGGACGCGTCACCAATTCTTCCGCATACCAATAAAGTGGTTTTTCTCGAAGATGGTGATGTCGCCGTGCTCACTCCTCAGGAGCACCGCATCTTCAAGCTCGATGCCTCGAAGGTGAGTCGCGAGGCGACGGAAATCGAGTGGAGCGCCGAAGAAGCCCAGCGCGGAGGCTACGAGCACTTCATGCTCAAAGAGATCATGGAAGGACCGGAGGTAGTCGAGAATTCGATTCGCGGCCGACTCATGGTAGCTGAAGGTGGTGTAAAGCTCGGAGGGCTTGAGAGCGTCGCCGAGCAACTCGCAAAGATCGATCGCATTATCATCGTTGCCTGTGGCACCGCATATTATGCGGGACTCGTCGGTGAATACATGCTCGAGCAGCATGCGAGAATACCGGTCGAAGTGGAACTCGGATCAGAATTTCGGTACCGCAAGCCCGTCATCAACGAGCGCACCGCGGTTCTCGCTGTCTCGCAATCCGGAGAGACGCTTGATACGCTCGAAGCTATTCGAGAGGGGAAACGCAACGGTGCGCTGACACTCGGGATTGTAAACACGGTAGGCTCTACCATCGCACGTGAGACAGATGCCGGTGTCTACAACCACGCAGGCCCCGAGATAAGCGTCGTCTCTACCAAGGCATTTCTCTCGCAGCTTACGGTGCTCTCGCTTCTCACAATCTTCCTCGGGAAGCAACGTGGCATGACTGAGGCAGAAGGTAAGCTGATTGCGGCAGAGCTAAAAATGCTTCCCGCGAAGATCGAGAAGATTCTTGCGCAGAGCGAAGCCATAGAGAAGCTCGCGAAGAAATACCTCAAGAGTCGCGACTTTATGTTTATCGGCCGCAAATATAATCTTCCCATCGCCTTTGAGGGCGCACTCAAATTAAAGGAGTGTTCATACGTGCACGCAGAAGGGTGCGGCGCAGGCGAACTGAAGCACGGCCACCTCGCTATGATCGATGAGAAATTCCCGACGGTCGCGATTGCGACGAAAGACAGCGTATACGACAAGGTCTTTTCCGGCATCCAGCAGGTGAAAGCCCGTAAAGGTCCGGTGATTGCGATTGCTACGGAAGGGAATACGGAGGTCGCCGAAGTTGCGGACGATGTTATCTACGTGCCGGAAACAATTGAAATGCTCTCACCGATTTTGAATGTCGTCCCGCTGCAGCTTTTTGCGTATCACTTCTCGCACCTAAAGGGCCTCAATGTAGACCGCCCGCGCAATCTGGCGAAATCAGTCACAGTTGAGTAATCGAAGGCGAGACCTGTCGACTAAATTTTTACAATCTCTTCCCATGAGCGGCCTGCAACTCCGAAGTGGCCGTAAGCTGCAGTCTCGCGGAAGATGGGGCGCGTGAGGCCGAGGCGCTCGATGATGGCACGCGGCTTAAAATCGAAATTCTTGTTGACGATCTCCGAGAGATTTTTGCCCTCATCGTTGTAGGCTTCCACCATCACCGGCTCTGCGCGACCGATCGCGTAGGCGACAGAGACGACAGCTTTCTTGCCGTAGCCATTGGCCACAAGATTTTTCGCCACGAGTCGGCACATATATGCGGCCGAGCGATCTACTTTGGTGGCATCCTTGCCGGAGAATGCCCCGCCACCATGCGGTGCGACGCCTCCGTAAGTATCCACGATAATCTTTCGTCCTGTCAGTCCCGCGTCTGCGGTGAATCCGCCGAGTACGAATTTGCCCGTAGGATTCACGAGAATCTCGATGTTATCGATCGACCCGAGAATCGGTGTGAAAAGGTGCTCGATAAGCGATGCGCGAATCTCTTCCTGCGAGACCTCTTCAGCGTGTTGGGTCGAGGTAAGGGCGGTGAGGACGACGTCTTTGTCAATCGTGACCTGAGTCTTGCCGTCAGGCTTTGCCCAAGGGAGTGTGCCGTCGCGACGGAGCTGTTCGAGCCGACGAGCGAGTGCATGCGCACGTACCACGCCAAGTGGCAGATATTCTTCGGTCTCGTTGGTGGCGTATCCGTACATGATGCCCTGGTCACCCGCGCCGCCGGTATCTACGCCCTGCGCGATATCGGGGGATTGAAGCGCAATCGTGTTCAGCACCTTGAGGTCATCGGTATACCCGATACTTGCATATACCTCACGCGCAATTTTCTCCGCATCGATTTCTGCCTTCGTCTTCACTTCGCCGCCCAGCATGAGCGTGCCATGACTGCCGAAAGATTCGACGGCGACACGCGACAGGGGATCTTGTGTAAGACACGCATCAAGAATCGCGTCTGAGATTTGATCGCACACTTTGTCCGGATGTCCGGATGTTACTGATTCGGTCGTATAACGTTCGAGTAGATGAAACATATTCGTAACGAAATATCTCCCACACGGGAGATTAGTGATAAAAGATATCATCCCGAAGGTTTGGATGGGGCACCTTGTCTCCTCGATAGGTTGCCGGCGGATCACGGAGCCAATTCTCTTCCCGCACTCTTGATACGATATTTAGTTGTAGAGGTATCGTAGCAAGCCGTGTCGGCTTTGCAAATGAGGATTACTTTGTGGAAACAATTTTCCCAATCACGCGCGCAAGTTTTGCAGAGTCGTGGCGCACCAGCGAGGTTTCCTTCGCGGGAGTGCCGATTTTGTTAGAGTCGTGACTGGTGCGCGACATGAGCGATGTACCGACAAGTTCGGGACCTTCGGGGAGCTCCTTCCACGATACGACGGTGTCACCCTCGCGCGCGTAGCGCTTCAAGGTCTTCTCGTCAGGCATGATGTTGTTGTAGACGACCACGTCGGGTCCCGTGCCGAGGTATTTCTCGAGCTCATGCGCATACGCGGCAACGCTGTAATTCTGGGTATGTTCCTTTTTTGTCATGAGGTTGACTATAAAAATCTTTTTGGCGCGACTCTTGCGAAGCGCTTGCGGAATGCCTTTAACGAGGAGGTTCGGCGCAATCGACGAGTAAAAGCCACCCGGACCGATGACGATCGCGTCTGCTTCCGCGATTGCTTTGAGCGCCTTCGGATTCGCGCGACCTGCAGGCTCGAGCCACAGCTTCTTGAGCGATCCGTTCAATTTTGTCATTTGGATTTTCTCCTCGGTTTTGATGATGCGGCTGCCGACTTGCGCAACAAGATTTACTTTATCGAGCGTCGAAGGAATCACGCGGCCATTAGTGCGGAGAATATCGCTCGCTTTTTCAATTGCTTTATCAAATGAGCCGGTAGTCTTCTCGAGAGCGGAGAGGAGGAGATTGCCGAAGCGGTGACCCTTGAGGGCGCCGTTGTCGAATCGGTAATCCATGAGCTTGCGCATTAATTCATCCTGACGTGAGAGGCCGACGAGGCAGCGGACGACGTCGCCCGGGGGGAGGACGCCGAGCTCATCGCGGAGCATGCCGGTCGAGCCACCGCTGTCTGACATGACGACGATAGCCGTGAGATCGTACGGATACTTTTTCAGTCCGGAGAGGACGGTAAAGGTACCGGTCCCGCCGCCGATCACGACGATTTTCTTGCGCTTTTTAGCCGCCATAGAAGTGGTTGGTATTCTAGCAGAAGTTAGCCCTTATTTTACCATACATTACCCTCTGTAGCAAGTAGTAACGATACTGCGAGTGAAGCGTCTATAATGCTAACGTACGAAGATAATCAACTAATACTTCAGGTATCTATGAAAACAAGCACGTGGTGGGTACTCATTGGAATTCTAACCGCCATCGTCGCAGTCCTCGCGTGGTTTGTGTTTGTCGTCCCTGCCCCGAGTACTGGGACTGCGACGGGCACGGTGGCAACGACGACAGGCACGGGTACGGGTACGGCGACTGGCTCGGGCACCGTGCCGCTCTCGAAGCGTGTCGTGGTGACAGCGCCTCTTGCCAATGCGACCGTCGAGAAAACATTTGTCGTCGCAGGTGCCGCTCCAGGCCCCTGGTTTTTTGAGGCGTCATTCCCGATCAAGATTATCGACAAAGATGGCGCGGTGCTCTTGAATACGCATGCGGACGCTCACGGAGAATGGATGACGACGAGCCAGGTGACATTTACCGCAAACATCACGATTGCAAATTATTCGGGACCTGCGACGCTCGTGCTTCTCAAGGATAATCCGTCGGGGCTTCCCGAGCATGACGATTCTGTCTCAATACCCATAGTGATTAAATAACGTCGCGCTCGCTCATCACGTGGAGTATGAAAAAGCGCAGCCCATCTCGATCGTGAGGCGGGCTGCTTCTTTTTCTATCGCGGCAGGTCATTTTGCGTTCATCCCGCCTTTTGCGTTGGGGATCTGGTGCTTCCCGAGCAGGAGAAGCAATTGCAGCGCCTCGCCGGGCTTCAGCGGCGGTTGCACTGCCGGCGTATAGGGTGCCCGAATAGGCACCGACTGCGATGTTGTCATGTCGCACCTCCAGCCTCCTTTATATCACTGCATATCGCTTGTGCTAGGATGCGCGCATGAAAAGTCTGGAGCGCAAAAAGCGCGCCGCGAAGCTCCTCTCGTATCTCAAGAAAGCGTATCCGCAACCAAAAACCGAGCTTCAGTATAAGACTCCGATTCAGCTCGTCGTCGCGGTGATGCTATCCGCGCAATGTACCGACAAGACCGTGAATCGCGTCACTGAAAAGCTCTTCAAGAAATACAAGACTCCGAAGGATTTTGCACGAGCGAATCTTGTGGCGTTGACCCGCGAGATTTCTTCGGTGACATTCTTTCGCAACAAGGCAAAAGCGGTCATCGCTGCAGCGAAGATTGTCGAGAAGGATTTCCGTGGCGAGGTGCCTCGCAGTGTGAAGGAGCTCACGACGCTCCCCGGCGTGGCGTACAAGACCGCGAACGTGGTCTTAGGAGAGCTGTATGACATCTGGGAAGGAATACCCACGGACACACATGTGAAGCGGTTTGCGTACCGATTCGATCTTTCCGACAATCGCGACCTCACGAAAATTTCGAAGGACTTGGAAGCACTCGTACCACAGCGAGATTGGAAGTTTGTAAATAATGGACTCGTCCTGTACGGGCGCTACGTATGTCCCGCGCGCGAGCACGATTGCGCGAAGCATCCCTTAACCGTATTGTGGCGAGAAGCCGCGACACGTTGGAAAGCCGTATGAAAATGATTGTTCAAAATCTTGCCGTCGAGTACTCGGATGCGGGGACCGGACCCTGCATTCTCATGCTGCATGGGTGGAAAGACACCCTGCATTCATTTGACGCCCTCGTCGGCGAGCTCTCGGATACATTTCGAATTGTCCGACTTGATATGCCGGGATTCGGCGCAAGCGATATGCCGGACCCTTCGTGGCGTCTGGACGATTACGTTGATTTCGTAGAAGCATGTATCGAGAAGCTGCACCTCGATGTGGCAGTGTTTCTCGGACACTCATTCGGCGGGCGCGTTGTCGTGAAGGGCGTATCACGCGGTGTTTTTCATCCTCAGAAAATTGTCTTGATTGCCTCCGCCGGAGTCTCGGAGCGAAACATTGGAAGAAGCACAACGCTCGGATTGCTTGCAAAGGCGGGGAAACTTGTAACAGCACCACTCCCCGGCACAGTGCGTAGCACGCTGAGGCGACACCTCTATGAGCGGATTGGCAGCGATTACCATGCGAGCGGCCGATTGAAAGACATTTTTCTCAATGTCGTCGGTGAGAATCTCTCGCAAGCGGCGTCTGCCATACGGGTGCCCACGCTTTTGATTTGGGGCGCCGACGATCAGCAGACACCGCTCTCCGACGGCCAGAAATTTGCGCGTATCATTGCCGGCTCAAAGCTCGAGACAATTCCCGCGGCGACTCATTTCGTACACCAGGAACATCCCGGACGTGTCGCGACGCTCATTGCCAATTTCGTATGAACGTCTTCACTCGCTATCACCCGCGATTTTTCCGAACGCTCGTGTACATGCTGCAGGCGAGTGAGTACGATATGCGCGACTACCTCGCATGGTATGCGCGCACGAAAGATTTTGCGCACGTCGAAAAGCGCAAGACAATCGTCTGGACCTCGAAGGCACAAGTGCTCTACGTCATGCTCTCTGCGGGAGCCGCACTCTCCGTGGCAGGCATTGTAATCGGTGCGCTTATGGTGCCGAGTACCGCCGCGTTTCTTGGCGCTGCTGCGATTGTCCTCGCGATGCCGTTTGTGTTGCCTTATCTGCTCGCGGTACTTGCCATGCTTGTGAGATTCGCGCAGCAGCCTATCGAGAAAAGCATTGTCGCGATTGCACAGGCAAAGCTTGCGGCACATCCGGCGCTTAAAATTGCGATTGCGGGCTCGTACGGCAAGACCACGATGCGAGAGATATTGAAGACCGTGCTCTCGAACGGGAGGAAAGTGGCTGCTCCGCCCGGAAGCTACAATACGCCGCTCGGTATCGCCACGTTTGTAAACACACTCAAGGGTGACGAAGACGTCATCATCTTCGAACTTGGCGAATACTATCCCGGCGATATCAAGCGATTGTGCGAGATTGTCGGCCCCAACATCGGGATCGTTACCGGAGTAAATGAGGCACACCTGCAGAAATTCGGCACGCTTGAAACGACTGCGGACACGATATTCGAGCTTGCAGACGCTGTCGGCGAACGACCGCTGTATATAAATGCTGAAAATGAGCTCGCTCGTGCACGGGCGCGTGAATACGACACACTTTTCTCGCGTGAAGCGGTAGGGGTGGGAGCGGACGGATGGCGCGTCGCGGGAGCACTAAGTGATTTGCGTGGCACGACATTTCGCATCGTGCGCGGAGGGGAAATTATTCGGGTGTCGTCGAAATTGCTCGGCCTACACCTCGTAGGGCCCCTCGCCGCCGCCGCAGCCATCGCGCGAGAAATCGGTCTCGAGATTGAAGAGATTGAGGCGGGCATTCGCGAGACAAAAGCGTTTGAGCATCGCATGGAGATGACTGTGGATAATACGGGAGTTATTACGCTCGATGACAGCTACAACGGAAATCCTGATGGGGCGCGTGCAGTCATCGAATTCCTTGCGTCAATCTCAGGACATCGACGCTTCTACGTCACTCCCGGCCTCGTGGAAATGGGAGCGCGGGCGGAAGCTGTTCATCGCGAGATTGGAGAGCGCCTCGCTCAGGCAGGAATTGAGAAAGTCGTACTCGTTGAAACATCGGTGACTCCCTATATCGAAGAGGGCTTGCGCGCGAGCGATTATCGGGGCGAAGTCTTGAAATTTCCCGACATGCCGACGGCACTCACAGCTTTGGTACAACGAACGGTCTCTGGCGATGTGATGCTCATTCAAAACGACTGGCCAGATCAGTACGCGTAGCACGCGCAACAGGTTCTTTTGATGTGAGGAGTTATTCGTGCGTATGTATGGTCCATCCTGTTTTCAGGGTGGTATGCTTGGCCTCATGTATCGCTTGCGCAAGGGCGTACTCGAGAAAATAGCAGCGACTCTCCTCGCGATTTCGTTCTTCATATCTCCACTTGGTGTCGTAGCGCAGGACGTCTCACCAGAAGCACAGCAAGAGATGGTCCCACCATCTGAAGAAACGACGCTGCAGGAAAGCGAAGAAAATATTGATGCGGGAGCACCAGAAGAATCTTCGAAACCCGCGTCGGAATCAGCAGAGCAGCCGATGGGAGAAGGGATTGAAGATCCGCCACCCGAATCTCTTTTGGCGGAAGAACAAGAGCCCGATCCCATCTTCGGTCCGGAGCGCCAGACGCAAAAGAATCAGCTCAAAGTCGAGCCGGACCAATTCGACGGTTCGTTGCGGTACGAGTACCCGCTTACGCTGCCGCCTGGTAGGAATGGTATGACGCCCGATCTCGTACTCTCATATTCGAGCAAAAATACCGAGCAAATAAGCCCTTTTGGGTATGGGTGGTCTGTCAGCATCCCGTACATCGAGCGTTTAAATAAAGAGGGCCTCCACAAGCTCTATACAGGGGATTATTTCTTTTCATCAATTGATGGTGAGCTGAAAGCGACCACGACTCCCGGTATGGGCGGCTCCATGGTCGGAACACTCGAGGAAGAAGCGACGACAACCGAAAGTGTCGGGGCGGAAACTACTCTCGAATTAAGGGATGAAGCAACGGAGATCATAGACGAGACTGGCGATACCACTACCCATACCGATACGACACCCAGCGTCGATGAAGAAATATCCGAGGTAGAAGTGGACGTAGAAGTCGTTGAGGCTACCTCTACGGAAAGCGTGATCGAGGAGCCGCAGGCGACCACGACTATTCCGAAGAAGCCAAGGCGAAAACGACCTCCGAGAGAGCGAGCCGTAATGGCCACGACCACACCCGAAACCGACAATGCCCTCATCGAAGTGTTGGAGCTCACCGAGGCTACGAGCACGCAGCTCGTGGAGGAGGAGCCCACTGCGACCAGCACGCACCCCTTTAGCGATCTCCTCGAAGGACTTACAAGTGAGGAAAAAGCTCAAAAAAAGGCGGCTGCAATACTGAAGCACGACTTGCGCGGCCACTTTAAAGCTCCTACATACGGGCTTGATATTGAGATCGTGGATTTCGAGATTATCGAAGGAGGCGTACGAGTATTCGCTCGCGCGTGGATGGGCGATGAGCAGCTTGGCTTCGGCAAGGACGGCTCCGTCGATGTGGAGCGCATTAATATGTATAACCCGCCTATTTTGGTAGACGATTCGGACGGCGACATCGTGCGGCAATGGACTGATCCGCGTACGGGGGAGCCACGTGAGCGGCGATTGCGGGAAGATCCGCTCGAAGCATTCCGGCAGTCACTCTCGCACACGATTTCCGTCATCGGGAAGACTAATACCAATATTGTGCTCGGAAAGGTGGGCAATACAACGAGCACCTTCTATCCCTTAGTAGATGGCTATCCTAATAGAGATATTCTCAATGCCAATGCACAGACCTGGTCGGATTTTCGTGGCGACGCCGGTACACATATCAACACGACGAGCGCAACGCTTCCTCTCTGGAACCTACAAGCAAGCAACGACGCCAATCGCTTCATGTATGAAGCTCGCCCGGTGTATACGTTTGATACCTCCGCTATCCCTGACAACGATGCCGTCAGCTCAGCGACACTTTCTCTATACGGTACGGATAAATCAAATGGATCGGCCAACTGGACAGGATCGGAAATCGACGTGTGTCTGGTTGCGGCAATGCCGGATTCCGACACTGCGCTTGTGGCGTCGGATTTCTCAATATCTCGCCGCGGGACATCGCTGCTTGCGGACAGGCTCGCGTTCGCTAGTTACAGCACCTCGACGTATAACAACTTTACGTTTAATGCCTCGGGGACATCGACGATATCCATCACGGGGAAGACCAGCCTCGGTACGCTCATGGGCGCCACGTTTGATAATACTGATCCGGGAGATGGTGCCGACCAAGTGCACAGCTACGCGCAGGCATACAGTGCCGATCAGACCGGTACCGCAAGCGATCCGAAGCTGGTCGTGGTGCATTCTGTGGATCTGAGGGAAGACACTGGGACGGGAGAGGGATATGGCGCCCTTATAGACCAAGGCAGTTTCAACTCGTACGAATTCGTTGATGGGGATTACTGGAAGATGAAAGATAAGACGGGCACGGTGTATCGCTTCGGCAAAACGGCCAACGAGCAGATCGTAAATTCTGCGAGCGCCTCGCAAATCTACCGATGGTCGGTCGATGAGATACGCGATACCAACGGCAATTACATCGTCTATTCGTACTTCAAAAACGGCGACTACGTCTATCCTCATAAAATTTCGTATACTAACCACGCCTCTTCGAGTTCGATATACGAGGTCGAGTTTTTCCGCGAAGCACGGAATGATGCCGCCACCTCGAGTGTCCCCGGATTTCCCATCCTCTCCAAATTCCGCATCAATGAAATCCAGGTCAAAGTGAACGGCATCCCGAAGCGCGTCTATGCGCTCGGATACGGTACGGGCGACAACGGAAGCCGATCGATGCTCACTTCAATCACCGAATCCGGAGTCGATGACACAGGTGCGACGACGACGCTCCCTGCGGTGAACTTCGGCTACACGACAAAAGCCGTCAACTGGACGTACAACGCGAATTGGCACATGCCCGTCGCGTTCGTGGACGATGTTTCGTCCGTCGATATCGATTGGGGTGCGCGATTTGATGATTTCAATGGTGACGGCTGGACGGATATTGCGTCGGCACGTGACACAGCGAGCACCACCATCTATTTCAATAACGGAGACGGGACATGGAGTACCACCACGCCGACTGGATTAAACAACTTTGTAAGCAGCGCCGGTGCCGATCTGGGAACGCGCTCCGGTGATGTGGATGGCGATGGCTGGGCGGATATTTTTCAGAATGATGACAAAGTAAAGATTAACAGCAATCGTGGGGCAAGTTTTAGTACGGGTTCAGATTGGCTCATTCCGAGCAAATTTGTACATGCTACAGATAATCAATACTGGGATCGTGGCGGACGTCTGGTCGACGTGAATGGTGACGGCCTTCCGGATTTTATAAAACACTATGCACCAGGTAGTGGGTATACGGGGGATAATGGCGTATTCCTGAATAATGGCACCGGATGGAGCGCGAGCTCTACCGATGGATGGTCCATGCCGGAGGACGTGTATTTCGCCGGGATAGTGAGTCCGAATAACGGTACGGATTTAGGGACGCGCCTTGCGGATTTCAACGGCGACGGATTGACGGATATTTTGCAAAGCCGCGACGCCGACGGTCAGAGAAAGAATATTTTCATCAACGATGGCGATGGCACGTGGTCGATGATTACGCCGCCTTCGCTGCCCACGAGCATGGTATCCGCTAACGGCGCTGATCAAGGATACCGAGTCGTAGATGTCAATTCCGACGGGCTTGCGGATATCGTCCACACCGGTAATGACGTCGTTTATATCAATCAAGGTGGCGGTATGTCATTCGACAGTGAGGTCGCATGGGGCACCATTGTGCCGGATTTCTTTGACACCAGCCTCGACAGAGGTGCGCGATTTGTCGATATTGATGCAGATGGCATCGTGGACATCGTGCGCTCATACGCTGGTACCGCCTCTCCCGCGGGGCAAAACGGTGCGTATCTCGGGAATGGCGTCGTACCGGACCTCCTGCAGACGGTCACGACCGATGCGGGCGGTACGATTGCCGTCTCCTACAAACCTTCTCCGCAATACGTGAGCGGCGCGGTAGAGCTGAATCCGCGCCTTCCCATGGTCTTGCAGACGGTGGAGGCAATTGGTACCAACAACGGATTCGGAGTGGTCGGCACCACGACGTATAGCTACGGCGGTGGTGAGTATTACTATGAGAATGAATTCGAGCGCAAATTTGCGGGCTTTGCCACGACCACCATCACGGACCCGAGCGGCTTCGTGACGAATATCTATGCGCACCAAGGCAACGGCACGCAATCCACCATCGGTGAATATGCGGATAGCAAATTCAAGATCGGGAAGCCATATCGCACGGAGGTGTACGATGGGAGCGGCAATCTGTATTCGAAGCAGGTAGATAAGTGGGAAACGGCGACGACCACCAATGATCGGGTATTTCTGAAGCGCACGAGATCGACCGACTTTACCTACGACGGCGACAGCGATCACAAGGATCGCGCGACGACCTACGTCTTCGACGACACGATCGGCAATCTCTCCCTAAAGACAGAGCTCGGTCAAGTCACCGGGAGCGACGACGGGAGCTACACCGACACGGGGAGCGACACCCGTACCACTTCCTACGCCTACGCTACAAACACGACAGAATACATCTACGCGCTCCCGATGAGCGAGGCAGTGAAGAATAACGGCGGCACGAAAGTCGCGGAGCGCAAATTCTATTACGACTCGCTGAGCCACGGATCGGTCTCCAAAGGCAATCTGACGAATCAAGAAAGCTGGATCACCGGAAGTACCTATGCGAGCACTACGAAGACCTACAACGGATATGGGCTCGTCACGGCCGAAACTGATCCTCGCGGCAAGATCACGACGATGTCGTACGAGAGCGCCAACATCCACGTCGCAACTACCACGAATCCGCTCAGCCAAGTGACGAATATCTACCGAGACACAACAAGTGGAAAGCCGAAGAAAATCATTGATCCGAACGGGCTCAGCGTCGAGACAGTCTTCGATGGGCTCGACCGTGTGACGGCAGAGAAAATTCCGGATCATTTGGGTACGCCGACGAATACCGTGACGAAAACCGCGTATACGTATACGGATACTGCAGGCGCTCGTAAAGTGCAAAAAACAGATTATCTCAATGCTGCGACGAGCTCGGACTCATATTCATATTTCGATGGGTTCGGGCGACTCATACAGGAGCGCCGAGAGGCTGAGACGGATTACAACGCACGAGACGTCATCTACAACGCACTCGGCCGGGTGGATGAAGAATCGGTGCCCTACACGAGCGTCGGGAGCGCACGGACAACTGCTGCAGCCACGAGCAGTTTGTATACCTCCTACACGTACGATCCTATGCAGCGGATCACCCAGATCGTGACTGGCATCGGCACGACGACCTTTGCTTTCGATGACTGGTCGGCGACGACCACGGATGCGGAGGGCAACCTCAAAGGCTTTGTGAAAGATGCGTATGGCAACCTCGCACGTGTGAATGAGCAGAGCGGCGGGACGCACACCACCGTGTACACATGGGATGCCATCGGGAACCTCACCAAGATCACGGACCCGCTTGCGAATATTCGCAACTTCACCTACGACGGCCTCGGGAGGCGGCTTACTGCAGAGGATCTCCACGCGGCGGCTGATGGGACGTACGGTACGTGGACGTACGTGTATGACGACGCGGGCAATGCCACGCAGGTCGTTGACCCGAAGGCACAGACCGTCAATAGGGTGTATGACGACATCAATCGTCCGACGAGCGAGAATTACACCGGCGACTCAGGTACCGAAATTACATATACCTACGACACCTGCACCTACGGCGTCGGCAAGCTGTGCGCGTCCACGATGCAGGCGAATGTGACATCGCTCTATGACTATGATGCGCTCGGGCTCGTCGCATCCACCTCAAGAATTGTGCTCGGGAGCGGCGGCGGCACGTACAACACGCGGTATGTATACGATCGCCTCGGCCAGACGACACTCATGACGCATCCGGATTCCTCGCAGACCCGCAACACACACAACGGCGCGGGACTCCTCGAGAGTGTGGAGATGAAAAAAAGTGGCGGCGCGTTTGGCTACATCGTCTCACAATTGGATTACTCGCCAACGAATCAGGTCACGACCATGGTGTACGGCAATGGAGCGACAACCACGAATACGTACGACTCCACGAAGCAGTATCGTATGACGAACAAGGCGACGACGAACAGCGCGGGATTCAAACTGCAGGAGATGCTCTACGCCCTTGACGATGTCAACAATATCTTCCGCATCACGGACACTTCGAACACAGCGACTGCCAAAATACTCCGACTTACCTACGACGCACTAAACCGCCTCACCATCGCCTCGACGACCGCCGCAACCACCACGCCCGATTACCGCTACACATATTCGTATAACTCGATTGGCAATCTCACCGCATCAGACCAGGGCACGTACACGTACGCTGGTACTTCGTATGCAAATCCACACGCACCTACGACCGTCGCAACCGGCCTCGCCACCACCACCATCGCCTACGACAATAACGGCAACGCCACCTCCTCGAACGCCTGGAACTACACCTGGGACTATAGGAACCGCCTCACCAA
>CAYGFN010000009.1:8276-23180 GCA_964349145.1 uncultured Candidatus Saccharibacteria bacterium | reverse complement strand
GTCATGCGCTCAGCCCCGAGTGCGAAGCCTCCCTCGGGCGGTGCGCCATAACGAAAAGCCTCGAGGAACATTTCGACCTTCTTCGGATCCATCCCCCATTTCTGCACATGGTCGACAAGCTGTGCATAGTCGTTGACACGTCTACCGCCCGAGAGCCACTCCACTCCTCTGCAGAGGAGGTCCATCCCCTCGTTGAACTCGGGATTCTCCGGGTTTGGATACACGTAAAAAGGCTTCTGGCGCGTCGGATACCCGTACACATAGACAAAGTCGGAACCGGTTTCTTCTTTAATGATTTCGCAGAGCACGCGCTCGTCCTCGGGATTCAGATCCTTGTCTCCGCGCGAGTCCTTGCCGGTCCTGGCGAAGATTTTCTCCTGCGCCTCGGTGAGGGAAAGCGTCGGCGTCTCTTCTATCATGATGGGCAACTCCGCACCAAGAAATGCGAGTTCTGCTCCGTGCTGCGCCCCTATCTGTTCGAGCACATAGCGCACCGTGCGCTCAGACATGTCGCGCACATCTTTCCATGAATCGATAAACGCCATCTCCGCGTCGAGGGAGACGATCTCGGTAAGATGGCGAGTGGTCGAGCTCGGCTCTGCACGGAATACCTTGTTGACCGAGAAGACACGCTCAAATGCAGTCATCACTATCTGCTTGTAGAGTTGCGGTGACTGGCTGAGGTAGGCCTTCTTGTCGAAATATTGAATTTCGAATACCTCGGCGCCGCCCTCAGCGGTCGCAGGGACCATGGCGGGCGCCTGAAATTCCAGGAAATCCTGACTCTTCATAAACTCTCGGAATGAGTCGATGATAGTCGCTTGGACTTTGAAAATCGCCTGGAGGCGTGGATGCCGGAGCGTCAGCGCACGATGGTCGAGCTCGGTCGTGAGTTCAAGATTGAGTCCCGCTGCGGACATGTCGAATGGCAGCGACTCCGCCTTTGCCAAGATATCGATGCCAAGGACTTCAAGCTCGATATCGCCGTTTTGGACGTCTGCATTGCGATTCTTCTCCGGTCGTTGATTCACGCGACCTTCAATAGAGACGACATATTCAATGCGAATCTCTTTCGCGATATCTATCGCCGGACTCTGCGGAAGGACGACACCTTGTACGGTGCCTGAGCGGTCGCGAAAATCAAAGAAGACCATCTTGCCCTGGTCTCGTCGTACGGATACCCAGCCTTTAATCGTGAGGGATTCGCCGACTTTGCTCGATAAATCCTTGATGAGAGTTCGTTGTGTCATATCGTTACGCCGACTTTATTTCTCACCTCGCTTATCTTTTTCGATGCCTGGGCGCGGGCACGTTCGGCGCCGGCTGCGAGAATCTTCTTGGCATCATCATCTGAAATCGAATCGCGTTTCTCGCGCATCGGAGCGACGAGCGCATCGAGATCTTCGACAAGTTTCTCCTTGAGTGTCTTGTATTTACCCTTATACGCCTCATACGTGGCTTGAAGCTCACCCTCGTTGCGTATGACGCGATGAATGGCGTACACATGTTCGGGGCGCTCTCCTGAGGAGTCGGTAACGATGCTCATAACGGCCTCCGCTATCTCATCACGCGTGCCGAAGAGTGGAATAGTGTTCTTGTAGCTCTTGCTCATCTTCTGGCCATCGGTACCCGGTACCGTCGCTATTGCTTCGATGATTCGCTCTTGCGGCTCCTTAAATGTATCGCCAAACGCGTTGTTGAACTTTGCCGCTGCCTCGCGTGCGTACTCGATGTGCTGGCGCTGGTCGGCACCCACAGGGACAATGTCGGTGTCGTAGAGAAGAATATCTGCCGCCATAAGCATCGGGTATGCGAAGAGGCCGGCATTTGGTTCGAGTCCTTTTGCCACCTTGTCCTTGTACGCATGCGCTTGCATCAGGAACGGTACGGTAACGAGACACTCAAATATCCACGCAAGCTCAGTATGCTCAGGCACATCGGACTGCTTAAAGATGATAGATTTCTCAGGATCAATACCTGCGGCGACATAATCCTTTGCGACACTCAGAATATTGGCGCGTAATTCTGCCGGCGCTTTGAGCGTAGTAAGTGCATGGTAATCAGCAATCATCAGATTGGCGTCATACTCGCGGGAGAGCTCGACGAAGGGCTTGAGCGCCCCAAAATAATTGCCGATGTGAAGCGTGCCCGATGGCTGCAATCCCGTAAAAAGCCGTTGCATAGCGCTTAATATAACAGAAAAAGCGCCATGACTAAGCCGCGATCGGGAGCTCGATAATGAAGCGGCTCCCCTTTCCTGCGCCGTCGGACTCCGCCCAAATCTTGCCCCCGTGACTTTCAACGACCTGCTTGGCGATGAAAAGTCCGTAACCTGTGGAGTGGACATTAACTTTGATCGACTCCTTGCCGTGACCGCCCTCGGTAAATAGATTTGCCATGTCTTCTGCTGTGATACCGACACCCGTGTCTGCGACTGTGATGCGGTACACGCCCGCCGTTGACGCAATGGTTACTGCGACGCTTCCCGACGGCGTGTATTTGACCGAATTGTCTACGATATTTCGGATGACGTGCCGACTGATTTTATCCTCATCGCCTGAGAACGGCGCGGCACCTGTCTCCGGATGAGCAAACGTGAGCGACAAACCCTTCGCCTCTGCGTCCTTCCTCAAATCTTCTACAATCTGTCCGACCGTGTGTACGAGGTCGAAATCATTCTTCGCGTAGGAGACGGTGCCGCGCTTGAAATTGGCAGCGTCCAGAATATCAATGACGGTGGCAACGCCCTTGCGTGTATCAGAGAGTGCTGCAGCCGACATCTCGCGTAACTGCGGTGAGACCTCGCCGAAATCGCCGACGCGAATGGCGTCAAAGGCCGCCTCGTTCTTGGTGAGGTATCCCTTAATCTCGTGGCTGATGAAATGCAAAAGACCTTCCTGCTGTTTATTGGCGACCTCAAGTTCTTGCTTGAGTCGAGCGAGTTCAAGCGAGTGCTTGTATACGATTTCGTTGGCCGCCTTCAACTCGCCCTCGTAATCGTTCGCAACTTTCGACACGTCATCTGATGCCATAGAGGCCTATTCTACCCTAAGCCAGGAGGCTTGCCGGCACGTCGCTTCGAGGCATAGAAGAAATAAGCGACGCTGCAGCATCTTTGCAGACCTCGCGGGACGCCTTACCGAAGAGTCTCTCGTAGCGTGCCACCAGCCCGTCCACTGCAGCTTTCGGATCCGGACGAGAGATGCGGACGCTGCTGTTAGCGTCGACGTTCAGTCCGTCTACCTTGCGAGCCTCACTCCATGCCAACGGTCCGATTACGAGCGCCTGCTCTTGAATGATCTTCTCTGCGATATCGTCGAGGAGCGCCATAGGTTAATCACTGCCTTTTACCGTCTTGAAGCCGAGAACTCCCCAGGACAGTAAGAACATGCCGGTCGCAAGAAGAAGATCGCCGAAATTAGCGTTGTAGTAGGTGCCAACCGTCGTCGTGTAAGAAAACACGATGTCGGCAACGAACATGACAAAAAGTCCCGCAAGAATAGAGTAGATGTCCCAGACGTATCTGCCACCGAGATACTTGAAACTCAGACTCGAGACGAGGACAGCAACCGTGAGCCCGACGAAGCCACCCAATGGGTACACGATGTCAAGAATCGTCTTGAGCCCCCCGTCCCCTTCCGGGACGAGAACGCCTCCGCGCGCGACTATTACCAGAAGATAGTATGCAATCGCGAAAATCACGAATGGTGCGAGCATCGCTAAGGCACGGACGTTACGATTTCTCAGCGCGTATTTCGCGCCGGTCGCACGAGAGAGATAGACTGCGCCAAGCCCGTAAAAGAAAATACTGGGTGCAAATCCGATATCCGCGAGCGAGGGGTACGGTGCGGGAATGTTGAGGACGAAATTATAGAATGACCAAATATTTTCACCCATGCCCCAGCAGAAGATGCCGAGGCCGATGAAAAAAACCGCCTTGCCTACGGCACTCTTAAAGCCTCCCCACATGTGGGCGAAGTGCATCGCCGCAATGCCGCTAAAAAAAGGAATAAGGCCAAAAAGGAACGAGTACAGGTAGTTGTAGAATCCTGCAGTCGTGTGCGAAAAAAAGAGAGATGCCCAGAGCGCCACAACAATCGCAAAGAATCCGAGGGCGATCTTTTGCGGTACATTCATGACCATATGCTCAAGTGTAACACTAGTCTAGAAAGTATGCCTTGGGCTTGGGGAAACCGTTGAATTTGCCGACCATGACCTGATTATAGGCACCCACGGAGTGAAATACCAACTTGTCACCGGGCCCGATATCGGCCGGAAGGTGCGCCTCGCGACTCATGACATCCCAGCTATCACCTGTCGGTCCCGCGAGTGCGAAAACGGCCTCTCCCGCGCCGTCTATCTCACGGAGGGCGCTGATGCGGTACCGGATAGCGCCCTGGTAGGCCAAACTTTCGAACAGCCCATTGTAGACACCGGCATCAAGAAAGAGCCATGTGTGCTCGACCCTGTCGACGCGTGCAATGACGCTTGCGACGAGCACAGCTGATTCGGCAACCATCGCGCGCCCCGGTTCGAGCACCAGCTTCGGTGCGTAGGGAAGCTCGTCCAGTGCTTCGTAGACGGACTCAGAAATTTCCTTCAGTGCGATACTCTCTTCGCTTGATGCATAAAATGATGGGTACCCACCGCCGATATTCAACATCTCAATATCAAGGGAGCGCTCTTTCAAATGCTTTAATACCGGAATGAGGCCGCGGATTGCGCTCGCCCACGCATCACGATTTCCCGCCTGAGACCCGACGTGAAAGCTGATGCCGTAATGGCGAAGCCCCAAATCGCGCGCATGCGTGAGGAGAGGCACGACGTTTTCTGGAACAGTGCCAAATTTCTCCGAAAAACGGTAGATGCTTCCCGTGTCATTGACACTGACGCGCACATAGACGCGCGCTCCCGGCGCAAGTGCGGCGATTTTGTCGAGTTCTTGGATGGAATCAAACGCGTATCGAGTGACGCCATACTCATGGAATTGGCGAATATGAGACGCGGGCTTCACGGACGTCCCATAGAGAATCCGATCCGGCTCTACTCCGATATCTTTAAGAAGATTCAGCTCGTATACAGAAGCGGCTTCAAATCCGCATCCCTCAGCGTGCAATATTTCTAGCAATTCTCTCTCAGCGTCCGCCTTCATGGCGTAGAAGATAGTCGCATTCGGGAAGTCCCTTCGGAATTCCTTGTAACGATTCGTCAGCGCTTTCTTAGAGAAGAGAAAGTACGGGGTTTCGTGAGGAATGCCTTCAAGAATTGCACGATCAAAAATGTCCGGCATGGCAAGTGAGTGTGTGGATTATACCAGAGGGAGAATCATGACTCCCGCAATTATTGCAACGCATCCGACCCACTGAAGTTTGGAAATGCGCTCGCCCAAGTAGATGTGCGCAAGGATGATAGTCGGAAGTGAAAAGCCGCCACTCAAAACCGCAACCACGCTTGTGTATTCTGTCGCACCGTACCCGAGCGTAATCGCAGTGTACGCAAGCGTCTCGCTGATGCCGATGAGTGCGAGGAATATCCAGATTCCCTTTTCGGTAACGCGCATCGGCAATTTCTTAATAAACGCCCAGAGAAAAACAGTAATCGTCATAAAAATAAACATGTAAAACGCGTATGCGAGCGCATCTTGGCCTTCGACAAAGAGCGACCACAGGATTGTCCAGACAGCAGCGAGGCAGGCAGCTATCGCGACGTCGTTGAACCCCGGAATTCTAGTGAACGTGAATTTCTTCGCGCCGAATGCGGATAGGTCGAGACTGAGCGCAAAGACGCCGGCAAAAACAATCATAATAGCCGCGAGCCGTGGGCCGCTTAATACTTCACCCAGCGCAAAGATGGATACCAGAGCGACGATGCCGGAGAAGGACGCGAAAACGGGATTGAGGAGCGCGATCTGCCCTTTGCCGAACCCCTTATAGGCGAAGAGATACACGGCGGCTTGGAGGGCGCCAAAGACTGCGAGGTAGATCCACGTGCTCGCTTCTTGCGGGACCGCAAACGCGACATCGCGCACCACCGTCTGATACGCCGTTGCGATGCCGAAGGTAATCGTTCCGAAGATGCCGGCCCATGCGAGACTCTGTACATCGCCTATGCGATCGATAGTCTTTTTGGCAAAAAAATCAGCGAGGCCCCAGCCGATCATTCCGCCGAAACCCGTGAGTACCGCGAGCACTAGTCCTGATGACATAGACAGCAGTATAGCGCTAATCGAGAGTTGCTAGAGACCCTCGTTGCGAAGCTTCTCAATTTGTTCGCGCGCAGCCTTCGACAATTTCTTTGGGAATTGGATGTCAATCCGCACGATGAGGTCTCCGCGAGCACCTCTGCCATGTGGTACACCCTCCCCGCTCACGCGGACCGTTTCCCCGTGTACGACGCCGGCCGGCACCGTGATCTGTGCCTCACCGTCGAGCGTGGCAATGCGGTAGGACGAGCCAAGTAGCGCATCGGTAAGTTTGACCGGGAGTGCTGTGTGGAGGTTGTTGCCGTCGCGCGTAAATCGCGCGTCAGGTTTTACATGCAGCTTGATGTAGAGATCGCCCGCGCCGCCGCCGGAGAGCGCTTCCCCACGGGCTGGCATGCGTATCATCTCGCCGTCCGAAACGCCGGCCGGCACAACAATCTGAATCTCCTCCTCTTTTTTGGCAACTCCCTCACCGCGACAGCTATCGCACGGCGTCTCCGGCACTTGGCCCCTGCCGGAACATTTGGGACACGCGCGACTCGTGGTAAACGTGCCGAAAAAAGAATTGCGACTCTCCCGTATTTCGCCGTGCCCACTGCATGTCGGACAGCTCTTCTGCTTCGTGCCTTTTTTTGCTCCCGTTCCAGCGCACGAATCGCACGTAGCTAGCTTGGAAATGAGGACGCGGCGGTTTGTACCAAAAACGGATTCCTTAAAAGTCAGCTCTATGTCAATCGAGATATCGCGACCGCGTCGCGCGGCCTTCCCGCCGCCAAACACGTCGCCAAACATATCACCGAGATCAAATTCAAATGATTGACCGTTGAATCCCTGCCCACCCTGAAAGCCTTGGAAGTTGGAGAAATCAAAGCCCCCAAAGCCTCCCGCATTGCCCTGCCCTGCAAATGTCTTGCCGTAGGT
The DNA here is from genome assembly GCA_964349145.1 of uncultured Candidatus Saccharibacteria bacterium. GTDB lineage: Bacteria > Patescibacteriota > Minisyncoccia > Phycocordibacterales > UBA2100 > UBA10103. The sequence goes on along the minus strand of CAYGFN010000009.1, from coordinate 16,057 downwards.
GTCGTACTCGGCGCGACGCTTAGAGTCGGAGAGCACTGAGTACGCTTCGCTCACTTCCTTAAATTTGGCCTCGTCCCCGCCCTTTTTATCAGGATGATACTTCTGGGCCAGCTTACGGAAAGCAGACTTAATATCGGCATCGCTTGCGCCTTTTTGTATGCCGAGAATCTGATAGTAATCCTTCATAGAGGGTGATTATGGAGTCCAGCAATCATCAGTGCAAGCTAGTAAAATAAGTAGGTCTTGACGAACTTGTCATAGCGCCATTTCTGTAGAGCCGGCCACTCGTGCATGCGGACACACGACCAGACGGCGCGACAGAATTCGAATTCTGCATAGTGCGGAGAGATTGCAGGAAATCCTGCCGCACGGGATACCTCATCACACATCGCAAAGTATGCTTCGCGTTGCGCGGCGCTGAATCGGTAGCGTGCAAAGTATTCGTACTCGGGGCCGCTCGGAAACCAATCGATTGTAGAGAGTGGTGATGCGGCGTCGAATCCGAACGGCGCAGAGAAGGTATCTTCGAGATCGATGACACCAAGCGGAAGGATGTTTGCGGCGTTAAAGTCACCGTGTGAAAACACATACGGAAACTCCGTAAGTCGTTCGCAAATCGTATCGAATTTGATACTCAGCGAATTGGTAAAATGCGGCAGCTCTTCACGCATGATGTCGAGATGTATGCCGCGCGCGAATGACACGGAATCGGCAAGGACGAGTGCCTTTGACTGTGCTTGAAGATACCGCTTAGAAATACGAATAAACTCGTTGAAACGATCTTCCGAGATGCTGCCAAAGGCAATGATGTCTTCCTCGAAGAGGGTGCGAAAAGTCTTAGTGCCGAGCGATTGCTCAATGGTGTAGTCCGAGTCACCAAGTGAGCCGCTCGAAAGTGTGCGAGCGACAGGAAAGTCTAGGTGCTCCATCTTACGATGAGTGGCAATTGTTCGAGCCACGCTCTCGGGCGCGCCAACTCGCGCATATGAATCCTCACCGCGGTATACGGAGAGACCGCCGCGCTGCTCCTTTACGAGTTCGTACGTCTTTCCCTCAATGGTGAGCGCCATTCTATGATTGTGCACTGCTCTCCCCTCCTTGGCCACCATCCTCAGGCTTTTGATCCGTCGGCTGCGCCTGCGACGTCTTCGACATCGCCTCCCCAATAGCGCTCATTGCACTCGAGAGCTCTTCACCCGCGCGTTTAATCTCTGCCGCATCCGTGCCGCCACGCGCGGTCTTTGCCGCGTCAATCTTGTCCTGCACGTTTTTCTTGATGTCGTCACCGACCTTCTCCCCGTAATCCTTGAGCGCTTTCTCAGCGGCGTACACTATTTGGTCCGTACCGTTTTGAGCTTCGACAAGATCCTTCTTTCTCTGATCCACGTCCGCGTTTGCTTCTGCATCAGCCCGCATTTTTTCAATCTCGGCATCTGAGAGGCCTGACGAAGCCTCGATGCGAATAGACTGCTCTTTGTTGGTGGTTTTATCTTTCGCCTTGACCGACAGAATGCCATTGGCATCGATATCGAAGGTGACCTCTACCTGGGGCATGCCACGGGGAGCCGGTGGTATGCCGTCGAGATTGAACTGACCAAGGGATTTGTTGTCTGCCGCCATCGGGCGCTCACCCTGCACAATATGGATTTCCACGGACGGCTGATTATCGGACGCTGTCGAGAACACCTGCGAGCGAGACGTTGGGATTGTCGTGTTGCGCTCGATGAGTTTCGTCGCGACGCCGCCCATGGTCTCTATGCCGAGTGAGAGAGGAATCACGTCAAGGAGCAATACGTCTTTTACATCACCCTGCAAAATGCCGCCTTGAATTGCAGCGCCCACAGCGACAACCTCATCCGGGTTCACTCCCATGTGCGGTTTCTTGCCGAAGAAATGTTCGACCGCTCGCTGCATCGCCGGCATGCGCGTCTGTCCGCCGACGAGAACAACCTCATTGATATCCGCATTCTTAAACGGCGATGCCTCCATGGCGCGCTTGGTAATCGCAATGGCGCGATCGAGAAATTCCGCCGACACTTCTTCGAGTTTTCCGCGTGTCATTTTCAGCAACAAGTGCTTCGGTCCTGAAGCGTCGGAAGTGATAAATGGGATGTTAATCTCCGTCTCTAGTGCGGTCGAGAGTTCAATTTTTGCCTTCTCGGCAGCTTCATCTAGCCGCTGTCGAGCGAGTGGGTCCTTGCGAACATCGATACCGGATTCCTTTTTGTACTCATCGGCTATCCAGTCCATAATCTTTTGATCGATGTCCTTGCCGCCGAGGTGTGCGTCTCCGTCGGTGGAGCGGACCTCGATTACGTCGTCGCCCACTTCGAGCACCGAAATATCAAACGTACCGCCACCGAAGTCAAAGACGACGATTTTCTCGTCTTTTTTCTTGTTGAAGCCGTACGCAAGTGCCGCAGCCGTTGGTTCGTTGATGATGCGCTTAACGTCGAGGCCTGCAATCTTTCCCGCGTCTTTCGTAGCCTGACGCTGCGCGTCATTGAAGTACGCAGGGACAGTGATGACGGCTTCAGTGATTGTCTCTCCAATGCGTGCTTCAGCATCAGCTTTCAATTTCTGCAGAATCATCGCGGAGATTTCCTCGGGCCGATACCAGGCCTCCCCCATCTGCACTTCGATGCCTCCCGTTGCACCTTTGCGCATCTCGAATGGCACCGCACCCTTGTCCTTCTGCACCGCAGCTTCGTCGTACGTGTGCCCGATAAATCGCTTAATCTGATAGATAGTATTTTTTGGATTGGTGACCGCCTGTCTGCGTGCAATCTGTCCCACGAGACGCTCACCTGTCTTAGAAAGTGCGACGACTGAAGGTGTCGTGCGACCACCTTCGGCGTTCTCTATGATCTTCGGCTCACCGCCGGTGACGACAGCAATCGCACAGTTTGTAGTTCCCAAATCAATTCCTAGTATCTTTGCCATAGTGTGATAGGTGAACGAATAATAGTGATTAACTCTTGGTTATTACTTGTGCGGGGCGGATGACCCGCTCATTCGATTTATACCCATACCTGAGGATGCGCGCAATAGAGCCACTTTCGCCCGGAGCATCCGACATTTCCTGCACCACCTCATGTACGTGCGGGTCGTACATATCACCGACCTTGCCGAAGCGGCTAATCCCGTGACGCGCAAGCACATCGAGCAGCTGGCTCCGGACTTGTTCCATTCCTGCACGCCAATTTTCATCAACGGATAACCAGCTCTCTGTTGCAGACGCCATGTCGAAACTATCGAGCACGGGGATAATCTCTTCCGCAATCCCCTCTTTTGTGCGGATGTGGATGCGCTGCGCTTCGAAAGCTGCATCTTTCTTCGCGTTTATCGCGTCGGCCTTGCAGCGTTGCCACCCATCGAGGTAGTCGGCGCGTTCTTTTTTTACAGCCGCCAACTCACTGCGCAGCTTCTGCAGCTTGGCGTGTGCCGCAGCGATTGTACCGAGCTCGTCCTCAGGCTCGAAGTCGACGTCTATCTGCTCCTCGGAGGGAGCGCGTGATTCATCGTGCTCCATAGGGCTGCGAGTATACCCCGTGAGAAAAAGAAATTCAACCCTTCAGTAATAACCGATGGGCTATCTCATGGGGTATACCAAAGGTCTATTTAAAAATCCATCGGTACACAACGAAACTCTCAAACGCAATGAGGATCGATGAGATGAACTGCGCCACTACATACCACAGACCGAAATACTCGACAAAGGTATAGAGGAGTACGGTATTAATTCCGAGATTGATGATGTTTACACCAAGCTGCATCGGGAGCTCTCGCTTAATCTTCGCGGAATCCTTACTCTTAAATACCCAATACTTTGAAATCACAAAATTGAAAGCAAACGCGCCGACGAATGCGAGAAGCGATGAGGCGATGTACCAGATCCCTGCAAATTCCGTAAAAGCATAGAGTAGGAAGATATTGATGAATGCCGCCGAACCACCGGTGAGAAGGAAGCGAAGCAGCTGTCCAAAAAAATGCAGATGACGAGCAGTACCGAGACCTACACGCTCGAGCATAATGGCCGAGACTATCTTGATCCCTTGCTTCCAGCTTAATTTCTTTCCCGCTTGCTTCGAGCGCGCATGGTATGAGATTGGCACTTCGATCATTGTTCCCCGTGTAAGAATCGTGCGAGTCAGCGCCACAGCGTCAAAAACGAAGTCGTTATGATCCGAAGCGATAAGCGCAGGCGCGTAGCTGCGGGGAAAGATTTTGTAGCACGACGCAATGTCGGATAGTCGTGTGCGGAACAATACATTGAACACAACAGTGGTCAGAAGTCCGCCGTAATAGAAAATGCGACTGACGGGAACGTTGTTGGTGCCGAGGTTGCGGGAGCCGAACACTGCGTCGGCTCGCTTTTGGATGATCGGCTGGAGAAGCGCCATGTAGTCATTCGGGTCGTACTCGAGATCCGCATCCTGAATTACGATGTAGTCTCCGGAGGCGATAGCAAGCCCGCTTTTGACCGCACCTCCTTTCCCGCGGTTTTTCTCATGGTGTACGCGCTGTATGCGTGACTGCTGCGCGAGTCGCAACACGATCTCGCTCGTCCCATCGTTCGAAGCATCATCAACAACTATGATTTCTCGCGCCCATCCGGCAGGGAGCGGCGCGGATTCTACCTGAGCAAGTGTTTGCTCGATGGTGGCAACCTCGTTGTAGCACGGAATGATGACACTCAATTTCATACGCGATAGAGCTACAGTGTGATTGAATACGACATAAAAAGCCAGAGCACGTTGCCGAGAATAGTTACCCCGACTGCGGCGATCTGCGCTTCGCGACGCCACGGTCGCATCCCCTCGACAGCGAGCAGTACGAACTGTGGCGCGAGTACGTAGAGCAGTCGCGAGGTGATATATCCCCACGCAAAGCTGACGAGTGGAGGCAGCATGGCGAGCGCAAGGAAGCGCCTCTGTACAGCGTGCAGCCTCCCAAAACTTCGTGCGCCAAGAGGCACAAGAAGCCACGCGATGCCCAAGAGCGCAGCTGTCGATTTCACGATGTTCTTAAGGGTATATTCGCTTGCATACCCTACTGCGCCGCCCTCCGAAAACCACGACTGGTACGAGTACTGATAGACGGCGTCTACATACATTTGCCACGGTACATGGGCACCGAGAAAGATTGCGCCGTACGCAGCCACAAAGTACGCTTTGGCCCGCCACGAAAGAGCCGCATGAAAAAGGATGGCAAGGCCGAAAATAACGGCGCTGACAATCGCGTACTCCTTCCAAAAGAATCCCACGGTGACGACTACGGCATTCCACAGGAGGAGCTTCCACGTGGGAGTCGCTACGAAGCACAGAGCTAACCAGAGCGAAATTATATAAAAGAACAGTCCGCCAGTTTCTGTGAGGAGCTCAAGTCCATACTTCAGGACTGGATAGCTCAGCATGACAAGAAGTGTGGCGTATGCGGCCAGCTCGCGATTCTTAAGAAATTCGTGTGCAAGCAAAAACATTGCGACGATAAGCGCAAAGTAGAAAAGCACAGCTTGCACGAGCGTAGCACTCTCATATCCGATTGCAGGCGCCAGAGCGGCAATCACAAGGAGCGGGAGAGGCTTCAGCATGCGCAGCGCGACGTCATGCGTGACCGGCGCACCTTCAGCAATATGCGCGGCGGCATCCCGATATGTGCCGTAATCCCCGTCCATCGCGAGCGGAAGATATTGGATTCGAGCAAACGCTGCACCTGCCCCCACCAAAAGGAGAGTGAGAAGCATTATGAGGGTGGGCGTGAATATGTTTTGTACTCGCATCATCATAGAGTGAACCGTAGCTGTGTATCCGTCAACGAGTAAAGAAAAATTGCCCCGTGAGGGGCATTTTTCTATCGCTTAGACCACTGTGGCGCACGACGGGCGGCCTTGAGACCGAACTTCTTGCGCTCCTTTGCGCGGGGATCGCGCTTGAGGTATCCCTTTCCTTTCAAATCTTTTCGTTGCTCGGGGGTAATCGCTATCATCGCGCGGGCAATGCCGTGACGCACAGCCTCTGCTTGCGCCTTATGACCACCGCCGCGAACATGCGCGGAGACTGCAAATGTGGCACCGAGAGACTGAATCGGAGAAAGTGCTGTTTTGACGAGTGCCGAGAGAGGGAAATATTCTTCCGCCGGCATGCCGTTGACCGTTATGGAAGCGGTCTTCGCTTCCGTGAGACGAACGCGCGCCGTCGCCGTTTTCCTGCGACCCACTGCCTCCGTATATTCTTTGGTAGCCATACTATTGTGTGATAGTTAAATTCTTCAGACGTCCAACGCGCAGAGTGTTTCGAGGAAGCATGCGCTCAACCGCACGTCGCACCGATTCACCGGGCTTGCGGACGTTCAGCATCGAGAGCGTCTCGCGCTTCAAGCCTCCCGGGTACCCCGAGTAATTCGTGTAGACCTTCTGTTGGCGCTTCTTTTCTCGCGTGTAAATTTTCGACGTATTGACGACAGTCACCTTGACCGCGCTCAGTTTGTTCGGGGTGTAGTCCGCGCGCATCTTGCCCATGAGAGCTTTGGCGGCCTCGGATGCGACACGGCCAAGTGTCTTGCCGGCTGCATCGATAGTGTAGGTGGATGTGGTCATAATTATTTCACGAATTCAATGCGTGCTTGCTCACCGACGCGTGTGCCGATGCGACCAAGCTTCACGATGCGCGTATAACCACCATTGCGCTCCATGTAACGCGGCGCAATAGAATCATGTAACTTCTTGACTGCCTCCGGTGAAGCGAGACGAGCCGAGACCGTGCGTCGAGAAGCGACCGAGTTCGCTTTGCTCACGGTGACCAATCGCTCGATCATCGGGCGCAGCTCTTTGGCCTTCGCAATCGTGGTCGTAATGCCCTCATGAAGTACGAGCGAGCGTGCGAGTGAGCGCATCAGTGCCGTGCGCTGACGCTTGTCTCGATTCAATGTTCGTGTGGCTACGTGGTGACGCATACAGGATTAGATGGTGCGAAGCGTGAGACCGAGATTTGAGAGAGCGCGCTTGATATCTTGCAGACCCTTCTGACCCAAGCCCTCAATGGCGAGCAAGTCATCCTCGCGCTTGCGTACAAGTCCGCCGACAGTGCGAATTGACGCGTTGTCGAGCGCCATTTCTACACGCTGCGGCAAGCTGAGCTCAGTGATACGCGTCTTCAACACCTCAGCATCCATAGGCTGGGACTTGTCTTCGCGCCCAAGCAGGGTGTCGTTCATCGATGACTGCGTAGTATCCTCCTCAACCTCCTCCTTGAAACCGACAACTGCCTTGAGCTGATGGATCATCGTCTCGATTGAGCGCTCAAGCGCTTCGCGAGGGGCAATAGTGCCGTCGGTCTCCACGAGAATGCGTAGGCGATTAAAATCGGTGCGATCCCCGACACGCATGTTCTCTACTTCGTAGTTGGCTCGACGAATAGGGCTAAAGATGGCATCGAGGGCAATAGTGCCGATGTCCACGCGCTCCTTCTGGTGCTCTTCTTTCGGAATGTATCCGAGACCGCGCTCAGCGCGGAGTTCAATTTCGAAACTCACCTTACCTGTAACGTCGGCAATGTGTTGCTCAGGATTGAGCACTTCCACTTGGCCCGGAAGTGTCAAGTCCGCTGCAGTGACCGCTTGCGGACCCTTCACGCTGAGCGTGATGGTTTGCGGCTCATCGGTAAGCATCTTGAAGCGAATCTTGCGAATATTGAGGAGAATGGTGACGACGTCTTCCTTAACCCCCTCGACAGTCGAAAATTCGTGCGAGACACCGGGAATCTTGACGTGCGTAACTGCGG
>CAYGFN010000009.1:0-8176 GCA_964349145.1 uncultured Candidatus Saccharibacteria bacterium | reverse complement strand
TCGACAGTCGAAAATTCGTGCGAGACACCGGGAATCTTGACGTGCGTAACTGCGGCGCCCGGAAGCGACGAAAGGATAATGCGGCGCAAGCTGTTCCCGAGCGTGTATCCGTATCCCGGATAGAGCCCGTCTATCTCGTACGTGCCGCTGCGCTCGCTCTCCGAAACGACGCGAGGCTTAGATGGAAGTGCAATGTGATAATCAGACATAGGATTGTTGATGGACCTGTTAGGAAATCCCAATTAAGCTACTTTCTAATAAAAATACTCCGAGGTATAAAACGCGCGATATTATATCACTATCTGCTGTAGAACTCAAACACCGTCGCGTAGTCCAGGCCGGATTCGATGGTTGTGTACTGCGGCTCTCCTACGACCTCCGCGGTAAGTGCCCCGCTCTCGATCGTCATCCACTGCGGGACAGCGCGACCGCCTTCCTTGTCGGAAAGACCTGCGTACAGTGGGCTGTTGCGATTGCCCTCACGGATAGAGAGCTTATCACCCACCTTTACCGCGAGTGATGGACTCGTGATGCGTCGACCATTGACCGTGATGTGGCCGTGAGAGACAGCCTGACGCGCGGCACGACGCGTGCTCGCAAATCCTGCGCGATACACCGCAGAATCGGCGCGCGACTCAAGCGCGCGATGGAGAGCCTCCGATGGATTCTTTGCACGAAATGCCTTCTCTGCGTAGTTCGAGAGCTGTTTTTCAGAGAGGCCGTAGGTAAAGCGCACCTTCTGCTTTTCGATGAGCTGTCGACCGTAATCGGACCCGCCGCCGCGTGCGCGCTTCTTCGGCTTGGAATTTGCCTCGGCAAGAGCGAATTTCTGCGTCTGCGTCTGTTCAAATACGCCGGCACCGAGACGCTTCGCAATTTTATACTTGGATTTTATTTGCAACATATATATCTAATTAGACGCGACGAGGCTTCGGCGGTCGCGGACCATTGTGCGGCACCGGCGTGTCGTCAGCAATGCGCGAGATTTCGATACCTTTACCGGCAAAACCGCGAAGCGCAGACTCGCGACCGGCTCCGACACCACGGATAACGACATCCACCTCCTTGACTCCGATAATGGCGGCTTTGTCGCCGACAAGCTCGCCCACCTTCGCGGCGGCAAAAGGTGTCCCTTTCTTGGCACCAGAGAATCCGAGCGATCCCGACGATGACCACGCGATGGCATTCCCGCTCTTGTCGGCAAGCAATACTTTAGTGTTGTTGTATGTGGCGTGGATATGGAGTGTACCTCCCACGATGTTCTTCTTCGCGACGCGCGCCAAAGAGCGGGACTTAAGTCCCTGATCGACGCTTCCTCCGCTTTTTCTGATGATTCGCTTTTTTCCCATGGTGTTGTGTAAGTAAAAATCAATGCCTGTGCACCGACTATGTCTTCTCGAGCTTACGGCGACCCGATGTCATAGTTTTGCGAACGTTGCCGCGCACGGTGCGCGAGTTGGTCTTGGAGCGCTGGCCGCGAGCAGGCAGCTTCTTGGCGTGTCGCGTACCTCGATACGACTTGATGTCGCGAAGGCGACGAATGTTTGCCGAAATGTCACGACGAAGCTCGCCCTCCACGATGAATTTCTCTACCGCTTCACGGAGCGCCGTCTCTTCTGCAGACGAAAGGTCTTTCGGTCGCTTGCCGTGATCAATCTCGAGTGCGGAGAGTGTCTGCTTTGCGCGAGGTCGTCCCACACCAAAGACCGCGGTGAGGCCAATCTCGAGCCGCTTTTCTTCCGGAATAGTGACACCTGCAATACGCATACTAGTAGTGAGTGATATTTGAAAATTAACCCTGTCGCTGCTTGTGTCTCGGATTTGTGCAGATAACCCATACGCGACCGCGGCGCTTAAGCGAGCGGCAATGCGTACAAATCTTCTTTACAGATGCTTTAACCTTCATAAATGGTATCGGCGGTTACACCCGCCGTGTGATCCTCGCGCGACCGCCGTATGGATCGAGTTGCACTTGCACACGATCTCCGACGAGCACCTTGATTCTATGCAGACGCATTTTCCCGGCCAGGTACGCGAGGACGTTCTGGTCGTCAGACAATTTCACCCGGAAGAGCGTATTGGGAAGTGCCTCATCGACGACCCCTTCAACGACTTCTGGTTCAGCCATATCTGCGCGACGTAGAATAGCAGCCAGAATGCGAGGAGTCAACCCCGATTTCGGCTTGCCTCAACGCTTTTCGAGTCTTGACCACAGTGAGGCACATATATCGGGTAGCGAGGCTGCGCGAGAAGCTACTCTGCAACTGTCTTTACTTTGATATTTATGTCGTCTGCAGCCTTAGGGAAGGTGCCGGACCAAAACGGCTCAATACGAGCTCGCGCCTCCTGAATACCCTTGAATCCGTCTACCACAGTCTGGAACGCTTCTTTGTCGCGGCCCACGAGTGCCTGCGCGAGCGCGACCCCGTCTACTTCCCAGACAATCGTTGCCGCACCAATGACGCCGAGTTGAATAGGATCAACACCAAGCGTAGAAGATGCCGAAATCATGCGCGCCCCGAACCCTTCTCCGGGTACGAGGCGTACTGCCGCGGACTCGACGTCTGATGAAATCGAAAGGGCAACGGTCTTTGCAAAAAGCGCGGCGGGAAATACAGGCACTGTCACATATGCCTTCTGATGAACGCGAACGTTCCCGCCACTTTCCGTTGTCGAGGGCATCTCTTCGTACCGAATCTTTATGAGATCAGTAAATACGACTTTTGACTCTCCCGCGAGAGCCGCGACCGCAGTCCGTGCCTTGCCCTCGAGACGACTCCGAATGCCCGCGACTGCACGTTCCATATCGGCAGTAGCAACCCCGGGTTTCTGACCCTCAAATCCACCAGCAAATGCTGCGGAAGACTGAGCGTACACTTTCGCGTACATCTCCGGTGACGATGTCTTCAGGCCAGGAAGCGTGAATCGCGAAACCGGCGCAACATTGTACTTTTGCCCCGCTGCCTCAGCGATAACGGAGACACTGACCCTACCGGCGCCCGCGGCCGTCTTGCCGGGAATCACAATTTCACTTGGCGTCGAGAAAATGAGCCCGTCCGGCGTGGCGAATCTCGTGTTTTTAATCAGTGTTACAGGAGAGGTCGAATACTCGTTCACTACGGTAATGAGTCCCGACGCTTTGTCGGAGGCCTGCACCGTTCCGCTGCTCGCTACTGTGTCAGAATCTTCAAACTCTTCCGTGTGGACAGCGTATGAGAGTGCGCCTTGAGGCGCAGCAACCTCAGGGTACGCCGTAAACCTGCTCGCATCGTCGAAGAGAACGGCATGCGATCGCGGCGTAACAGTGACCGTTGTCGTGCGCATCGCGACAAACCCGATACCGACCAAAACGAGGAAAGCTACGATGGCAAGGGCCCAAAGCAATCGCTTTCCGTGGCGCTTACCGACATGTCCACCAGCGCTACGCGGCGGGCGAGCCTCTACGGCACGGCGCGGCCGTCCGGGAGTAATGTTTACGTTGCGAATAGAGCGATCCGGAGCCGCTTCTTCGGTGGATTCTTCGACGCTCGTATCCACTTCATCGTCAAGATCCTTCTCAGCAGACTGCACCTCAATACGACGCAGGCGTACGGGATTTCCACCTCGAGATGGTGGCACGATGCCTTGGAAGTAGTCTTTCGTCATAGATTAGTAGTGAATGGGGTAAACAGTAGCGTACATTATACAGAAGTTTGCTTCCACTCTTCGCGTCGGCACTTCTTATGTGGATTGCGCAGATGCAACGGCGTGGACTGCTGCAAGGGACAGCGCGGCATCAAGACCGCTCTTCGCGCCAATCCACTCTTCGGCATCGTCAGCCGACATAATGCGAACGGCAAACGGCAGCGCTGTCGTCGTAAACTGAGTGAAGTCGATGCGCGCAAAAAAATGATTGAGCCACGCACCAACATCGGGATGAGCGATGACAAGCATGTCGCTGGGCAATCTCTTTGTTTCGGCGATTGCTGCTAACGCCTCTCCAAATACTTTCACCAATTCGGGCTCCGCCTGCGCAAGCGCTTCCTGAAGCGATGTGCAGGTGGCATCGGCACACGCATCACGATCAATCATTCGAAAGAGGCTGAGCACCTCCTCGAGTGGGCGCGTACCGTGGACACGGGTAAGGACGCTCTGCAGACCCTCAGTAATTGCATGCTCGATACTCGGCACCCCATCTCGGTAGACAGAGACCGACGTCGCAAATACCCCCAGGTCCAGCACGACAGCATCTGATATCTGGACGAGGCGCTGAAGCGCGTCAGCGTAGACTCGTGTCACTGAGCGCCATGATACCCGCCCGACGGGAAACGCAGCATGAAGTGCTGTCTCAATCGTCGCACGAAGCGCCGGGTCTACGCTACTGACGACGGCAGCCAACTCAACCTGATGAGCCCGCTTCCCTTCCGGCTTATTGGTCGTATACCCGTTCATTTTTACGGAGACGGCACTCACTTCGTACAGCGTAGCCCGATCGATTTCCGGCGCCGATTGCAAAGCGTTATCCGCGAGCTTCGCAATGTGCGCTGCTTTAATCTCGATGTCATCTTTCGATAACGCAGACGCTGACACGACCCGAGAATTTGACCACGGTGCATGTAATACGACAAAAACCTCTCCAACAGGAATTCCAGGAGCAATTTTTGAAACAGCGGCAGTCGCTTCGGCAATCTCTTCTGCAAGTCGCGCACGAGCGTGGGCGTCATCACGCGGCTCGAGCGAGAGCTTTGAGCGGCCGTGCGCGAGAATTACTCTCTCTTTCCCTCTCAGCGCGATCAATGCGCAGCCCACGTGGCCGCCTACAATGTCCACGACGGCAATCGCGCGATCACGACTGAGCGAGAAGCTACGCGTCATCTCGTAATTATACCCCGTGAGATATGAGTACAGATGCGCGTGGTGCGCCGAAAATGTTTATTGAATTACTTCGCACGAAAATCTGCGCGACTATCTCATGGGGTATACCGCGAATTACAACAGCACCGCCTTGATGCGTCGCACTCCGGAAGCCACTGCTTCTTCTTTCTGTATTTTGAATGTGCCGCCAAGATCTTTGGTATTAGTAACATGCGGTCCGCCGCAAAATTCTTTTGAAAAAGCATTGGCGAGCATCTCCGACGAGTCGTCTGAGACGGGCCCCACGACGTATACGGAAACCATGTCGGGATACTTCGCACCAAACTCTTGCTCAGCACCCGATTTTTCGGCGATCTCCTTCGGGACAGTCACGCGCGTCATGGGCACAGCCTCGGCAATTTTCTTATTGACGATATTCTCCACCTCCGCAATCTGTTCGGGCGTCATTTTTTGAGGGTACGAGAAGTCGATGCGCAAACGCTCCTGTGTAATATTGGATCCGCGCTGTTTTACGCCTGACCCGAGTACGATCTGGAGCGCGCGCAGAAGTAAGTGGTGAGCGGTGTGGAGGCGCGTCGTCTTCTCGGAGGTGTCCGCAAGTCCCCCTTTGAATTTCTGTTCTGATCCCGAACGCGATAGTTCACTATGCTGCTTCATGAGATCGTGGAATCCTGCTGTATCGACTGACATACGTCGCTCATGCGCCAATTCGGTTGTCATTTCAAACGGAAAGCCGTACGTGGTAAACAGCATGTATGCCTGCTCTGCAGAAATTGCATTGCCTGCAAGACGTTCAAACTCTTTCATTCCCTGTACCAGCGCGTGCGCAAATTGCACTTCCTCTTTCCATATTGCTTCTACAATCTGTTCATAGGCAGCCTCGCCCGAAATGTCCGGATACGCACCCTTGTACTTCTCGATAATCATCGTCGCCGCACGGACGAGCATACTGTCTTCCGAGCGCTCCGCCGCAAGACCAAGCTTCTGCGCGTGCTGAGATGCACGCCGAATAAGTCTACGTAGCACGTACCCCTGCTCAGAATTTGATGGGCGCACACCGTCTCCCAGCATCATCGTGGCCGCGCGCATGTGATCTGCAACAATTCTAAATGAACGTTGTCGCGTGTCGTCATCGTATTTCTTACCGGAAAATTGCTCCAAGAGGAGAATGATGTCCCAAAAAACATCTGTCTTAAACACGTCCGCATCGTTATTCGAGGCAGCTGCGATACGCTCCAGCCCGCCACCAAAATCCACATTCTGTTGAGGTAAAAGTGCAAATGTGCCGTCCTTTTGCTTCACATACTGCATAAAGACGGAGTTACAGATTTCCATAAATCGGCCGCAGTCGCAGTTTGGATGGCACTCATCGCCAAACGAGAGGTCGTGCTCCGCTCCGAAATCATAGAAAATCTCCGAGTCGGGGCCTCCCGGCTCTCCTGCCGGCATCTTTTCTGGCGTACCCGCACGGCTCCACCAGTTTTTCTTGGCATCGTAATAAAAGATGCGACCCTGCCTACCGGCAGGCAGGCGCCATGACATGCCCTTGGTATAGCCGTCGGCTTCGGAACCAATCTCCACATCTGTCGCATCAATTCCCTTCGCGGCAAAGAGCTCTTTCCAAATCGCAACAGACTCCGTGTCGCGCGGCAAACTATTCTTCTCATCACCGATAAAAACGGTCACGTAAAGCTTGTTCGGGTCGAGCCCGATCTCCTCGGTCAGAAATTCGAAAACCCATGGGAGTTGCTCTTTTTTGAAGTAATCGCCAAACGACCAGTTGCCGAGCATCTCAAAGAACGTCGTGTGACGATTGTCTCCCACCTCTTCGATGTCCTCGGCTCGAAAACTTTTTTGCGAATCAACGATGCGGGTACCTTGCGGGTGTGGCTCTCCGAGCAAATACGGAAGAATCGGCTGCATTCCCGAGCCCGTAAAAAGAGTGGTCGGATCATTGAGCGGGACAAGCGAAGCAGACGGTACAACGACATGCTTGCGCGCCTTAAAAAAATCCAAATATTTTGTCCGTACATCGCTGATGTTCATCCCGTTAGAAATAGGGCGCGGACACTTAAGCCTGCGCAGCTACTCGTTTATCGTAACTTAATAACATCCGTATATCATACTCAGATTTTGTGCGTACGCGATTTCTAACGGGATTCATGAAAGTGCGGCGGCAAGCCCGATAAGAGCTACGCTATCAATGGGATTGTACATCTTCAAGTCGCTGTTTACCTGCTGGAGCGGCAACCAGTGCGGCGGCGTGAGGTATTCATGCTCATGGTCGCCACGAGCAAAATCCGCAATGTCGCCGGAGACATAGTCGCATTTATAGAAAAACAAAATCGCTTGGTAGCATTTTTTGGTGACGGGGTGGACGAAGAACTGCTCATGCATATAGAGCATGTCACCCTTCTTCACCGTGACACCGGTCTCCTCCTTGACCTCACGCACCAGTGCCTGTTCGAGAGTCTCACCCTTCTCAACGGCACCACCTGGGAAATCATATCCATCCCACTGTCCGCAGAGGAGCACTGCATCATCTTTGATGAGGACTCCATAGACCGACGGTCGATGTTCAAGCGTATCTATAGGCGCCTCGACTCTGTCACCGCGCTCATTTATGCAAGTTACTGTCTTCATGCGAAGAGTGTAACATTTTATTTATTTTGTCCGAGCGCTGTCATAAGAAACGCAAAATCATAGGCGCGATCCTTGATCCACTCGTAGCGGCCACTCTTGCCGAAGTGGCCGGCAGTCGTTTCTGTCTTCATCAAAAGTGTATTGGTATCGGTCTTTAGCTTGCGGAGTCGCGCCACCCACTTGGCTGCCTCCCAATACGGAGTGCGAATGTCGTTGAGATTGGCGCGCACGAGCATTGCCGGATACGCGGCTTTCCGCACCGCTTCATACGGCGAATATTTCTTGAGGTATCGATACACGTCAGGCTTCCGCGGATCTCCCGTCTCGTCATAGTGCAATCGTGTGCCGCCGAGTGATTCATCAAACGATGAGGTGAGGAGATCTGCCGCAGGCACGTATGCCACCGCCGCACCGACAAGGTCCGGTCGCATATTGAGGACTGCGCCCACCATCATGCCGCCTGCCGACCCGCCCATAAGTGCCATTTTCTCGCGAGACGTATATGTGTTCGCGACAAGGTAGTCAGCAACAGCGATAACATCCTCGTACGTTCTGTGCTTGGTCTTGAGCTTCGCATCTTCGTGCCACTGCCAGCCCATCTCTCCGCCACCGCGCGGGTGCGCAAGCGCCAGCACCCATCCGCGATTCAGGAGTGAGAGTTTCGTAATAGAGAAATACG
>CAYGFN010000008.1:16635-23205 GCA_964349145.1 uncultured Candidatus Saccharibacteria bacterium | reverse complement strand
TTGATGCCCTGATCCACCTTGGCGACCGACGGTGTCGCGGGAATCTGCCACTCACATCCCGAGCGGAGTTGCACGCCCTGGTAGCTATCGCCAAGCAGTATCGATTTCGCTTTGTACTCGCTGAGTTTGACCCGCGCCATATTTAGAGCGTCATCTTATAGACAAAGCGATCTTTATTGGTGAATCCGAGCTTTTCATAGAAACGATGCGCATCTGTACGGTGCGTCGCGGTCATAAATTCGAGTGAGCGAGCACCTTCCGCTCGGGCCGAGTCGATTAGCTTTTGTATTAGTTGTCCCCCGATGCCCTTACCTCGATAGCTATCGTCCACGATAAGGTCTTCCATGTAGCATTTCGTGCTGGCGATTTTGCGGATCGTATAGTTTGCACCCATGCCAATGATCTTGCCTTCATCGATCGCCACCATCAGCACGATGTTCTTGTCATCTACGATTGTCTGCAATTGCTCGAGCGACATAGTCCGCTCATCAGTGTGCAATTCGGACGCAAGTCTGGAAAGGTCGCGTGCGGCGTCCTCCGTGGCAGCGGTCAGTTGTTTAATCTCCATAGCATGGAGCGTACCGCTAGACGCCTCTCTGAGCAATGGTACGTTTGTCACATGGACACTCCCGCTGTATTCGATCGACTAGCCGGTGCGGTGCAGGAATCGGGCGCACTCGCGCTCAAGAGCCAGGGCACCGTAAAAAACGAAGGCAAGGTGAAAGTAGGAGCCGCAGACGATAGTGAAAGACTCAAGGCGATGCGGTCGGCCAAAACAGTGATTGACGAACAAGTGCAGGAAATCTTGCTGCAGGCACTCCTCGAGTGCTATCCCGACGGTGCGATCCTCGTAGATGGCGAAGAAAAAACTCCTTCGCTCACCAACTTCTCTACAAGCGCGCGCACCTCGGTGATTATCGATCCGATAGACGGGACTCTTGAATATCTCGAGGGAACCGACGCGTATTCCGTGTGTATCGCCATCATTGAAGATGAGAGGCTCTCGTGGGCAATCGTGTATTTCCCGGCGCGAGATGTCGCGTACGCAGTAGCGCCGGATGGAAAAGCGTACGAGTACGCAGGATTCTCCGCTACCGGTACTGCACAAGCGCACGTGATCGAACTTCCAGCGAATGGGCCACGTGTCTTGTACAAGACACGCCGCGTACCACCAGAGTTTGAACAGCGCTTCGTTGACGCGGGATTCGAGGTACGCGCCTTGGACAATTATGTGCAAGGACTGCTTGCCACACTAACGGGAGACGCGCTCGGATATATCTCATGTGAGCCACAAATGCGCGACATCCTGATCGGCCCGGTGATCGGCACGAGCGTAGGCGGTTTTATGTGCGATTGGCAAGGCAAAGAAATCTCGTGGCCACAGAGTGGCCGTCTGAAAGAAGCTTTCTTCGGAAATGCTGCGCTTGAAGCGGAGTTCCGCGAACTTCTGAAGTAATTAAAGCTGTGTTTCCGCAATTGCTTTGTTGATTGAGGAGAGAAGCTCGTCGCGCATACCTTCTGCTTCATGCACATGCTCCATCGCGTACGCGGTATGCGTGAAAAGCTGCGTCTCCAGCGCTTCGGTCGAGAGGTAGCCGAGCGCGTAGAGGATGCGCGCCACGCAGACAATCTCAATCGTCGCGTGCGGTATCTCCCCCTCCACGTGCATCAGTGCTTCGTGCGCGTCGGCAAGCGCCGCAAAGAGGTAATCGTTTTTCTCCTCACCGTGGACGAGGCGCATCGTGAGGGTCGAGATACGGGCAAATACTGAGATTGATTTGAGATCGCCCCCCGCACTCTGTATGGCACTCGCACCGGCCATACGCCACCCGCGCTTGCCTTTCACTAGTGAGATGTGCGCGCGACCGTAGCTCTGCAGCGCGTAGCGCATCTTGGATTTCTCCGAGCGCACGGAGCTTGCACGCGCACGCACGAGCCCAAAATCACGCGTGAAGACAGCAAAGGTCCTGTCCGCTTCGCCAATCTCCAGCGCCTGTAAGACGAGCGCTTCGGTGTGGTACTTCTGATACATCCCGTTAGAAACAGGTCGCGGTCTCAAGACCTCGGCGCTGTTGGTTAGATTTTCTCATAAACATATCCCTGATCTGAAACCGAATATCTGACGCGACCGCGGTTTCTAACGGGATACATCAGTCGAATTGTACCGTGGTCGACGTCGCCTTCTCTATCTCTGCCATGTACTTTTCAACAACGCTTCGCTCATTGCCTGCGTATCGGTATGTCGATACTTCACCGGGTTTTAGGTTTTGTTCTTTGCGGAACGCCTGTATCTCACGGATGGTATCGCGCACAACTCCTTCTTCTTTGAGCTCATCGGTGAGTGTAATATCGAGCCGGACCGCATCTCCGAGCTCAATCTTTTTTATATTTACCTCGTCGGTGATGAGCGCGAGAAAGTTCTCCGGCACCTCCATTTCACGCGGAATGGTGAGAATTGCCAGGGGCTGACGCACCTTGATTTTGGCGTTGTCGCGCGCCTCAAGCGCTTGAGAGACAAGGAAGCGCGTCGTGAACATCTTGGCCAAGACGTCGGCCGAATCGTAATCAAGCGCGGGCTGCTCGGGCCAGCTAGCTAGATGCACGCTCTCTTCGTCTTCGCTCTCGCGCACCGCCTGAAAGATGTGTTCTGCGAAAAAGGGCATGCTCGGCGCTATCACGCGAGAGAGCGTATGCAGCACGTAGCGCAGCGTCGCGAGCGCGGCCTTCTTATCGACACCATCCTCTTTGAATCTGTCGCGTGAGCGGCGGAGGTACCACACTGAAAGATCGTCGATGAAGAGTGCGAGTGGGCGCGTCGCCTCGTCGAGCCGATATGCCTCGAATCCTTGTGTCATCTCACCGATAAGCGCCGCGAGACGCGCCACAATCCACTGGTCCAAAACGTGCGTGCTGCGGTGGTCGCGTACGGTGCCATCCTCGTAGAGTTTGTAAAACGCGAGCACATTGCTGGTGCGGCCAATGTTTTTCTTGAGCGCGTCGTCGACATCTTTTTCGGAGAAATTGAGATTCTCCGCCTGCATCACCGGGCTCGAGAGGAGGTAGTAGCGGAGCGCATCTGCCCCGTATTTATCGACGACCATCATAGGGTCCGGATAATTCTGCAGCTTCTTCGACATCTTCTTGCCGTCTTCCGCGAGGACGATGCCGTTGACGATGACGTTTTGAAACGCGTTTTTATTGAAGATGCCGCTCGCGAGGACGTGCATGTAGTAAAACCACGCGCGCGTCTGATCCAATCCCTCGGCAATAAACTGCGCCGGAAAGGTCGCGTCAAATCGCTCCTTGCCGTCAAAGGGATAGTGCTTCTCACCATATGGCATGGACCCCGAATCGAACCACGTGTCGAGCACATCCGGAATGCGATGCATCGTGCTGCCCTGGCCGGGCAGGCCGCAGTCACACGGCACTGTGATCTTATCGACGATGTGTTTGTGGAGATCGTCTACCGTCTGCGCGCTCGCCTCTTCAAGCTCAGTCGCGCTGCCGAAGACGCGTTGCTTTTTGCACGCCTCACACACCCAGATAGGGATGACGCTCGCCCAGAATCGCTGACGTGAAATGGACCAATCGCGTGCGCCTTCGAGCCACTTGCCCCAGCGCCCCTCTTTGATATTCGCCGGTGACCAATTGATGGGCTTGGCATTTTCCAAAATATCGCCTTTGAGCTTCGTGATATTCACAAACCACGACGACGTCGCGTAGTTCAAAAGCGGCGTATCGCAGCGCCAGCAGTGCGGGTATGAGTGCGTGATGTTTTCTTTGGCAAAAAAGCTGCCATGCTCCTGCAGATATTTGAGGACCGCAATATCGGTGCCGAGACGCGCTTTGTCGTCGTCTGACCGCGGCTTCACTTCCATCCCCGCAAATGCGGTGACCTCCGGCTTCATCGTGCCGTCGTAATTGACGTGCTGCACAAACGGCAGATTCACCTGCTTAGCCAATTCCCAGTCCTCTGCGCCGAATGCGGGAGCCTCGTGCGCGATTCCGGTGCCGCTCTCGGCCGAGATGAAATCGGCGGAGTACACTTTCCACCCGTTTTCACGATTCTTTAAACTCTCGTCGTTCGCGTAGTAATCAAAAAGCGGTTTGTACGCCTTGCCGACTAATTCACGCCCTTTCATTTCGTTCATCACGACGGCTTCCGCAAGATCTTTTGCGTGTCGAGCGAGCGCATCTTTGCCAAGAATGAAAAATTCGTCACCATTTTTAACCTTCACATAATCCAGTGATTCACCGACAGCAAGGGCGACGTTGCCGGGGAGTGTCCATGGTGTCGTCGTCCATGCAAGAAAATATGTCCCCGGCTCATCAACCAGTTCACACTTCACCGTAACGGCAATATCCTTTACATCCTTGTAGCCCTCCGATACCTCCGTCTGAGAGAGCGTGGTCTCGCAACGCGTGCATACGTGCATCACGCGGTAGTCCTCATAGACGAGACCTTTGTCGTAAATTTGCTTGAAGGCCCACCACACGCTCTCCATAAATGGCTTATCCATCGTGCGGTACGCATTTTTCATATCCGCCCAGCGGCCGATTCTAGGAATTATTTTCTCCCACTCCTCTGCATAGGTGAGCACGCGCTCGCGGCAGCGCTCGTTGAATTTTTCGATGCCGTATTCTTTGATGTCCTTTTTGTGTTTAAATCCCAGCTCCTTCTCCACGATGTTCTCTATCGGGAGGCCGTGGCAATCCCATCCCCAGACGCGTGGCACGCTGTAGCCACGCATGGTCCAGTAGCGCGGAACTACATCTTTGATCGTCGAGGCGACGATATGTCCATAGTGCGGGAGGCCGGTGGCGAATGGAGGACCGTCGTAAAAGACGTACTCGCCCTTGGGAGCCGTCTTCTCGACTGATTTTTTGAAAATATCGTTGCTCTCCCACCACGCAAGGGTTTCTTCCTCGCGTCGCGCAACATCAGACTTAGGAGTATCAGATTGTGTGCGGGAGAAATCAGCCCCCTTCTTCTCTGCCATGTGACAACACTATACCACTGGAGACGAGTATTCCCAGCTACTTTCCACGAGGTTTCCAGAAGGTCTCGATAAGACCGAGGTGGCTGAGACGCGCCTCGATGGCAGACGGACGCCGCTTGAAATGATCCGCCATCTCCTTACGCGGCTTTTCCGCCTTGAACATTTTTGTGAGGTGCGCGTCGTCCTCTTTCGTCCAGGGCTTCCCCACATTGGGATATTTCTCGCGCAATATTTCTATCGAACTCTTGCCCGCTGGGCCCTGCCCCGTAGCCAGCTTCGCTGTGGTACTGGGGTCGCGCGCACCAATCGCACGAAGGAAATTCTGCTCAAGATCCGCTTTTTCTCCCCGCGTGAGTGATGCAAATTTCTGCCGAGCGGCAGCCGCTGACTGCCGAAACATGTGATCCTTGCCCACCACTTTCGGGTGCAGCTGGAGCGAGCGCTCGTTGAAACTATCGAGAAAGAGGCCCTGAAGCGAGCGCACGCGAGATATTGCCACGTAGCCCTGACCGTATTCAAACGCGGCGCCCAAATCGATGATGGCGGAGTCGAGCGACATCCCCTGACTCTTGTGCACCGTGATGGCCCAGGCGAGGCGAAGCGGCACCTGCTTCACCTGCGCGAGAATCTTCGGCCCATCGGTGATGCTCCACTCGCCAAGCTCTGCCACGATTTTCTTGCCGGATTTCGTCTTCACTATAGGATATCCGCTGTCGGCAAAGCCGACGACAACGCCAAGCGTCCCATTTACATACCCTTCGTCGAAATTATTGCGGGTAAACATCACCGCCGCGCCTTCCTTGAGCTCAAGCGTCTCGGGTGAAAGACAATTCTTCTTGAATGTCTCGACGAGTGCAGAGGCACCGCGCGTCTGCATCACAAATTTCCGGCTCGTGCCCGAAATCTTATTGAGTGACTCCGTGTTTATCCTATCTACATCGACGTTGTGTGTGTAGAGGCGTGTCGCAATCTCTTTTTTGGGCTCAATACCCGTTCGCGAGCGCAGGCGACTCATGTGCGAATCGCCGAATGTGCCGCTCCGCAGTGCCCCGAGAAGATCGAGAAAATCCGGATCCTCCTGTCGATGTTGCTCGGAGAGATAGCACACGACCGGATTCGCCTCGCGCCACGCGGGACTTTCAAATGCAAAGACCGCACGCGCGCCCTTGGATACCGGTGGCAGTTGAAAAAAATCGCCGACGAAAATAATCTGCAGCCCACCGAATGGTCTGCCTTCTGTAAGTGGTTGCCGCCTCAGTGTACGAAGCACTTTATCGATGCTCGCGAGCGTATCGGCATCGAGCATCGAAATTTCATCGATGATGAGGACCTTTGCTTCTACCATGCGGCGCGCCGTCTTCTCGCGCTGGCTAATCATCTCGATGTCCCAGTCGGTGATTTTGCTCTTCACGCCGATGCCGCTCCACGAGTGGATGGTGTGGCCGCCGACGTGCGTCGCGGCGATGCCGGTGGAGGCCGTGACCGACGGCTCTACGCCGCGCTCACGCAGCCACTGGATATAGCGATTTATGGTATGTGTCTTGCCGCTCCCCGGCTCGCCGGTGAGGAA
>CAYGFN010000008.1:0-16535 GCA_964349145.1 uncultured Candidatus Saccharibacteria bacterium | reverse complement strand
GGATATAGCGATTTATGGTATGTGTCTTGCCGCTCCCCGGCTCGCCGGTGAGGAAAACATTCATCCCGGTCTTCAGTATCGTCAGCGCATCGTTCTGCTTCATCGCAGTAGTGTAGCAAAATAGAAAAACAAAGAGGCCGGCGTCAACACGCCGGCCTCTCCTCAATACGCTTGCAGCTCAGGTACCGAGCAACCATTCGATTGGAACCTCGCGCAGATCCTTGACTACCAAGTCCGCCGGAAAGTTCGTGCGCCCATCCGAAGCAAGCGCGACGCACCGCATGCCGGCGGCCCTCGCTCCGAGCATGCCACTGATTCCGTCTTCGATGACGACGCAGTTCTTCGGCTCAACATTGAGTCGTCCTGCCGCAAGCAGGAAGACGTCCGGCGCGGGCTTACCCTTCGCCACTTCCCGCGAACTCGCAGTCGCGGAGAAATAGCGCTTCACGCCGACTGTGCCGAGTACGAGATCGATCACGGTCGGGCGCGACGCTGAAGCGACCGCAAGACGCGTCATGCCATACAGCGCCTTGATCCGCTCGATGGTCCCTTCGATGCCGACGATCTCGTCCGCGCACTCGCAGAAACGCTGCGCGATGAGGTCCGAGATCTCCGGCGTGTACGGAGACGCGCGGCCGGCTTCCCCGAAAACCGTCGCAAACATGTCCTTGCCCGACATGCCGGCGAATCGACGAGAGATTTCGTCGGGATGGATGATGAGGTCGTAGGTCGCGAGAACCTCGGCCTCAAGACGTGCATGAATGCGTTGCGTGTCGGCGATAACGCCGTCCATGTCGAAAATGACTGCCACCGAGGTCTCCCTGAACAATGCGCTCTCATGAGCCTACTTTAAATGGCTCGGGAAATCTACATTTTCTCCGGTGCGGGGATGCCAAGAATCCACAGGCCGTTTTTGAGCGTGCGACGCACCGCATCGGTGATAGCGACTTTGTGAGCAGCCGCGGGAGTGCCATCCAGAATTTGTTCCTGTGCGTACCAGCTATTAAATGCGCTCGCGAGCGCGGTGAGGTAGGTCGTGAGCAGATGCGGCTCGCGCTCCTCAGCTGCATATTCCACGATTTCGGGGAAACGATGGAGAAGCTTCCCCACCTCGTTGATCGCCTCGTCCGCATCTGTGTTCGGCGCCACGTTTTGTTCTTTGGCCTTCTCGACGATGCCGTGCGTGCGTGCGTGCGCGTATTGGAGGTACGGCCCCGAATCGCCTTCGAGCGAGAGCGCGCGCTCACGATCGAAGATGATGTCTTTTCCCGCAACTTGTTTGAGCACCTGATACTTCACCGCTGCAACGGCGACCTGCTGAGCGAGTGCATCTTTGTCGTCGGAGCGACTTTCCGAGGCGCGCTCTTTCGCGGCTTCAGCGAGGTCGTTGATGAGCGACTCGCCGGTGATGACGTTGCCCGTGCGCGAGGACATCTTGCCCTCAGCAAAGCGCATCATGCCGTGGGTGACGTGCTCGATACGAGATTCGATAGCAGGCATGATCTCGCGCATCGCTGCGCGCACGACCGCGAAGTATTCTTTCTGTTCACTGGCAGTCACGGTGACGGAGACGTCCGACGGCCACGTTTCATTTTTCAATTCTGCGAGCCCGAGGTCCTTGGTCTCGTATGTGGGGAGGCCTTTCGAAGTGAGAAAGACGCGCGTGTGCAAACCAGCCTTCTCGCCTTTGTATACGACAGCGCCGTCACTCTCCTCAAAAACCGTCGGATGGGCCTTCACGATAGCGATGCCGCGCGGTGCGGTCGCGCTCTCAAAAAAGTAATGGTCGAATTTCGTCCCGAGAATTTTGTACAGTTCCTCGAAATGAGCGAGTGAACTTGTGCGACCCGCGTCATACAGTTCGTTGATTTCATCGTCAGAACGATCGTAGACCTTGGCGTTTATCTCCTCAATCTCTTTCTTCGCCACTTCGTCGGTCTCGTACGCTTTGTTCCCGATGACGTACGCTTCGCCCCAACTTCCTGCGGCGACCTTCTTGGTTTTTACGGCCCAGATCGTCTTCGCTACGTGAGGCCCGACGTCACCCTGATAATTGGCGCGTTTTACTTCTGCGCCGGAAAATTGCAGCAAACGGGAGATACTTTCGCCGATTGCGTTGCTCATCAGGTGGCCGATGTGAAATTCTTTAAAGGGATTCGGGTCAGTGTATTCCACCATGATCTTTTTGCCGACGAGGCTACTGTTCGCTCCCCACATATCCTCCGAGCGCGCCACCTCGACAGCTGATGCGATGGCATCCTTGGAGAGATAGAAATTGATGAATCCAGGGCCCGCGATCTCGACGCGCTCCACTCCTTCGATGGTACCCAGATTTGCGACGATGCTCTCGGCGGTTATCTTCGGCGAAAGGCTCAGCTGCTTTGCATAGCGGAGCGCCGCGCCCGTCGCATAATCGCCGTGCGAGATGTCGCCCGGATGCTCAATGGCGACCTCCGCGTTTTCAATGCCGAGCTTTGCGAGCGCTTCGAGAACGCGCGATTCAAGTACCTGCTTCATATGTATCGGTATTATAGTGTGCCTAGCGGATTGCGTCCTCTACGCGCCGTGCGATCACCTCCGGCGTATCTCCCTCTCTGCAGACGACGGTGCGCCACTCTTTTCGCTTCGCGAGCTGCGCGTACTCGGCCGCAACGGCCTTCTGGTAGCTCAGATCGCGTTCATTGGCATCGAGTTTCTTGCGTGCCTTCATGCGCTTTTGCGTGAGAATGACGGGAAGCGCGAGATAGATTACGCGCGTCGGGCGCGGCAATTTGAAATCGCGATATTCAAATGTCTCAAAGAATTTTCGAAACGCCGCACGCTTCTTCGGTGCGCAATTGGCGGCGCCAAACGCCAGCGTGCTCGTCGTGTACCGATCGCAGATGACAATCCCCTTCTTGAGCGCCGCGACGATCTTCTCGCGAGCGAGCGCGCGATCCACCGCATAGAGAAATGACGAGTGGTACGCATCGATCGCTCGATGATTGCCGAATTTGTCGTGCAATGAGTCGTGGATAAACATCCCGACCGGTCGTGAGTAGTCCGGGAAGCTAAACACAGTGATTGTCTCTCCTCGCGCACGCAGATTCTTGGCGAGCAGCTGCACCTGCGTCGCCTTGCCTGCACCGTCGATACCTTCAAGCACAATCAGTGTTCCCTTCTTCATACATGAGTTGTACCAGTGATTGCGACATAACAAAAGACCGCCGTGAGGCGGTCTTTTGTGGTTGTTTTCGAATTTACTGCGTGTCGATACCCATCGAGCGGGCCGTACCGGCGATAATCTTCTTCGCCTGCTCGAGATCACCCGCGTTGAGATCTTCCATCTTCTCATTGGCAATATCTTCGAGCTGTTGCTTCGTGAGCTTCGCAATCTTGGTCTGCGGCTTCGCCGAACCCTTCTCGATGCCGAGCATCTTCAAGATCATGCGAGAGGCCGGCGGCTTCTTCACGATGAAGGTGAAGGTGCGATCCTTGTACACCGTGAGGAGTACAGGAAGGATGTTACCCATAAGCGGGCGTGTCTGCGTGTTGAATTGATTGACGAACTCGCCAATGTTTACGCCCGCAGGACCGAGTGCGGTACCGACCGGCGGAGCAGGCGTGGCTTTGCCAGCCTCAATCTGCAATTTAATTATTTTGGTGATTTCTTTTGCCATATTTTTATACGCGCTGTACCTGATCGGCTTCGAGCTCCACCGGAGTCTCGCGTCCGAACATCGGGACTAATACCTTAACCTTTCCACGCTCTTCGTCAATCTCTCCGACCTTCCCCTCGAGATCTTTGAAGGGTCCGTCGATGATGACTACGGCGTCGCCTGCTGAGAGATCGATTGCATGACGCACGGTATCTCCCTCGGCGCGCTTGAGAATTTTGTCGACTTCTTCCTGCGAAAGCGGGACAGCCTGATTCGCGGTACCGACAAAGCCGGTCACTTGCGGCGTGTTGCGCACCACCGACCACGCGTCGTCCGTGGCGACCATGTCTACCAAGACATAGCCCGGAAAAATCTTCTCCTTCATCTCGGTCTTGCGACCATTTTTGATCTTGATCTTCTTTTCTGTCGGCACGACGACGTTGAAGATTTGTTCGCCCATACCGAAAGACTCGATACGCTGTTTCAAATTGCGCGCAACCGCGTCTTCATAGCCCGAGTAGGTGTGAATTGCGTACCATTGGCGCTGCTGTCCGTAAGTCTGTTTGGCCATACCGAATTATTGAGTGTTAAAGTCGAATGCGGGAGTGGGAGTGGGAACCGGCTCCTGCTGCAATTCGGGCGAATTTGCCGGGAGCTGCTCGATTTGGAGTGCCTGCTCTTGCGGAGCGGCACCGATTATGCGTGCGAGGCCTGTCGTGAGGAGGTAATCGAAAAAGCCAAGGTACAGTGCGACGCCAACAGAAATGAGCGCCACAAGAATTGTATATACGATTGTCTGGAGCTGAGTCGGCCACGCGACGTGACGAAGCTCGCCCTGAGTATCTTTCAAATATTGTCCGATGCCAGCCATAAAATATCGAGCTTTTACGCAGTTATTTTACCATTTTAAAAACGCCTTGCGGCGTTTGATGCATGAAGTGTACTGCGCGCGCTCGTAAAGTCAAGTGGGGCTTGCCACAGCTGTGGCAAGCCCCCTCAATGTTCAGTATTCAGGCGTTCAGCCGCTCGAGCACAAACGGCACGAGGATTTCGTTGCCCAGGTCGAAGTGCTCCTTCTTCAGATCTTCGCGCGGATTGTGGCTCACGCCTTCTTCTTGGGCGTAGAAGACGATTGCCTTGTCGATCCCCTTGTGACGATCCGTGTCGTGACCAGCATGTGAGGGAATCAGCATACAATCAATCCCACGACTCTTGGCAATCGACTGGAGCCGCTCGACCATCCAGGGAGAGACCGGGACGGAATCCTTCTTCGACTTCCGCTCCAGTACGAGTTGGCTGCCGAAGCGGCGCACGAGTACAGCGCGGATTGTGCGGAGCAGGATGTCGCCCTCGGCGACATCCACTTCCCGCCCATCGCACTTGCAGATGAAACCCTTACTCGTCAGATGGTAGTCCGCAATCGTGAATCGTGTTTTCCCGATCGCCGTGCCCTGACGGAGATACGCTTCCGTCGCGAGCATGTTGATCAGCGCCGGCAGGACGACGAATTGCCCGGCCGAGAGTTTGTCGATCACGGTCGCTTCATCCGAGGTGACGACACCGTCCCCTTTCCACTCGAAACTGACGCCGAGCTTATCGAAGAGCGGCGCATGCAACGCGAGGAGCCGCCGCTTGAAAACGTGCATCTTGCTCGTCTTCACCACAATGTGCACGCGATGCTCGGACGGAACGGTTGTAAAGCCGGTGTCCTTCGCCGTCTCGGAGCTCAAGAGTTCGACGAAGTCCCACTTCAACATGAGTCGTGTGACATAGCTGGCACCCACGAGCGCATCCTTGCGGTAGAGTCGCTTCCGCCGAGCGATGTACCCGGTGTTTGGCGGCGTTGTTCCGGTGTGGTTCTTCTCGCCCAAGAATCGCAGCTGGCAAGCGGTATAGGCTCCCTCTTTTGCGTCGATTCTCTTCAAGGTGACCGCACCCGTCGCGACTTCTCGGACAGCCCCTGCGATTGCGCCATCGACGATGCCGACCAACTTCCCTGCTTCAAAGATGTGCCCACTCTGTTCGATGTGGGACTCAATGACGCAGGAAGTGTTCTCCGGTGTAATGGACGGTTCATCGAGCGATGCAAGAACGCGCTTCCAGTCGTCGGGACTGTAAATGTCCCGCAGCCTCTTGCCGTCTTCGCGCTTGATTTTCTCGAGCTCGTCCTTCGTGATGTTGCCGGTCGCGACGGACGCGCCGAGACACGCAACACCATGATGCGGACTCGACTCCTCCGAGCGAAATGCGACGATGCGGAAGCTGCGCCGCGTCTTCTTCTGGCCGATCACGATGGCCAGTAATAAAAGCGCAGCAGCAATGCCTGCTACGCCGTCATACATGCCGCCGTTGGGCACGCTGTCGAGATGCGAATGCATCTGTACGGCCGGCAACGACTTATCGAGGCCGAAATGCGTAAAGTAAGTGTTCCCGAAGGGGTCTGTCTCGAATCGGTAATCGAGTCCCTCTATCTTCTTCGCAGCGTTGAGCATCGACCGAACCACCGCGATGAAGTCCTCGTGCAGCCGGTTCTCGATGGGACCGAGCGCATACGCGTGACGCCCCCACTCACGTTCGATATTCGGCATCTCGCCGTCGGTACGGCTCAAAAGGGCGCTCGCATGGATAAAATCCCAAGCGAATTGCGCCATTTTCGGATCAATCTGCTTGAACATGGCAGGCACTCCTTCTATTACCCTATTGCCTGCCTTGATACTAGCTGCTCCCCAATGCGGGGGCAATGACACTATTTATGCGAGCGCTGCGAGGAATTTGGTGAGCGCCTTTGCTTCTTTGCCGCTCGCAATCTTGTAGTGGACGAGGCGTCCACTTTTCTTGGCGCTCACCACATCCGACGAAGCGAGCAATCCGAGTTGATGCGACACAGCCGAATGCGTCATGCCCAGACTCTCTGCAATATCTTGCACAGCGAGCTCCTTTTTCTTCATGAGCGTCATGAGAATCATCACGCGCGTCGTCGACGAAACGAGCGAGAAAAGGTCCGCCGTGTTTTCTGCTTTTGCTTTGAGTGTTTTTGAGATTGCCATGGATGGGTATTCTAACAGGAATGTCGCCCGCATCAAAAAAATGATGCGGGCGCGATTCGTCCGCGGTTAATTATCTGATTTCGTAGACGACCGTCACGTTGGAGATGATCTTGTTCTCTCCGACCGGCAGCTGGGGCGCGGGCGCCGCGCTGTCCATCGCCACACCGCGACCTGCGGTCTCGGCGAGCATCATCTTGCCATAGTACGGACTATTGCCGTTTTCGCTGAAGCCGACAATGCGAATGATGTCTACGTCGAGCGCATCGGCAAGCTCTTCCGCCTTTTGCTTCGCATCTTTGATCGCCTTTTCGCGAGCTTCTGCGTTGACAGCATCCTCATCGTCGATGGTAAACGAGAGGCCCGAGACGCTGGAGGCGCCGAGGGAGCCCACGCCCGAGAGCATATCGCCCGCCTTCTCCGTGTCGCGTATTTTTACGGAGAGCGTCTGCAACACTTCGTATCCGACGAGCTTCGGATTCGACGGTGGGCAGTAGCCCGACGAACATGCGCTGTTTGAGTAATCGTACTGAGGGTTCACGCTGTAATCGGTGGTCTGGATATCTTTCTCCTGAATCCCCGCTTTTTTCAGGTAATCGATGATGGCATTGTTCTTCGTGGTCGCCGCCTTCTGCGCGGTCGCGACGGTTGAGGCGCGCTCTATGACCGAGACGCTGAAGGTGGCGATATCTGGCACTGCGAAGACTGTACCTTCACCGGAGACAGAGATGGTGTTGGTGGCCGTGACACCGGAGCCGATATATCGGTACTCTTTGAGCTCACTCAATGTGAGGATGAGCAGGAATAGTGCGAGAAAGCCGAGTGCGGCCGTCGCGAAAATCCTCATCCAGTGAGCTTCGTTGATAAGAACGCGGAGCGATTGTGTATCCATAAATACGATAAAACTGTTAATGGGTACCTCGTAGACGCATTATCGCACGAGATATTACCGATCGCTCAATACGCGAGCATGTCCATGGTGGACGTATAGGTCGAGAGCATCGAGGGCACGGCAAAGAGGAGGCCAATCGCAGGCAACACGATGAGCGCAATGGTTACTATCGCAGTCCAAAAAAGGTACGTGCGCACACGCTCCATTGCTACTCTGGCCGCTTCTACTTTTTGCTCAAGCGTGTCTAGTCGTGCGCGAAGCTCATCGTCCATAGCGAGAAGTGTATCATTCAAGTTTATACATGGGCTGGATGCAGAGGAGATAGACGTTCGCGAGCGCAAAGCCGACCGCGAACAGCCAGGCTGCGATGAGCGAATATCCCACGAGGGTCCCAATGAGCAGCGCCGCAGATGACACAGTCCCGACTAAGTCGATTAACACCTTTCGCTTTAAAAGTGCTGTGTGCGGTATATGCGCGATCATGAGCGCGTATTTGGGCGGTGCTGCGACGAAAAGCGCGAGTGCAGCGACAGCAAATGCTACAGGATGACCAATTGAAAGACCGAGTCCCACGTACGTAATAGCCAGCACTGTATCTACAAGGGACTGGGAGAATACGCGAGGTTGAATCTCCGCGTAGAAGCGTATGGAGAAGAATGTATTTACAAGCAGGATGCAGAAAAACAGAGCATGGGGGACAAGCTCAGGCGATCCCGGCGCGAGGAATAATCCCCCACATGCGCCTGCGATGGCAAACACGATGGTAGCAAGCCATGCTCTTGTCCGGGGAGTGTCCATAGTTAGATTGCTGATGCGCGCGCTGTATTCAAAAGAGAAATAAACGTCTGGGCTGACCCACTCCACGAATATTTGCGCGCCGATTCAACACATGCTTCCCCTCCAATGGTAAGGCACCGACGCGCGGCTACCGCTAAATCCTCGTCAAGGTAACCGTTTACGCCATTCACAATAATGTCCCGCGGCCCCATTACATCGTGTCCTGCCACTGGTATCCCGAGCGCAAGCGCTTCGAGAATGACTATCCCGAATGTCTCTGTACGAGATGGCATGATCAATACGTCTGCGCACGAAAGGTGCGAAATGAGCGAATCACCGGTCTGGTATCCGAGAAAAACTACATGGGAGTATTTCTTCTCGAGCTTCTCACGCTCAGGTCCATCGCCAATAACAATCTTCGTGCCCGGAATATCTGCCGCGAGAAACTCCTCGACGTTTTTCTCTAATGCGAGCCGGCCAAGAAATGCTGATACGGGTCTCTTATACTCGTGCGATGATCGCCCTCTCTCAAAAAAGCGTTGCTCGACACCGAGCCTCCACACCGCAACGTTATCCAATCCGAAATCACGCAGCTGAGCTTCGGCCGTCGGCGTCGTGACGAGCACGAGCGAAGCAGGTGCATAGAACCACCGAAGAAATCTCTCCGTGAGCCTTCTCGACCACCGGCCGAGACGCATTTCTGCATACAAGTGGACTTGATTATGGAATGACATGGTGAAGCGCTTGTTGAGCTTGATGCACGCAGCACGTGCATACCACGCGAGCGGCCCATAGGTCAGTATGTGCACCTCGTCGTACCGACCCTTCTCGATTCTCTTCCTGATGCTTCCCCGGGAAAACAGCGCAAGACGGAATTCCGGATACACAGGCAAGGGTACCGTGTAAAATTGGCGCGGATGCATGATCTCCACGGCGATTCCCGTACTCTCGATTTCCTTCTGCAAATGCTCGATGACCTTAACGACACCGTTAATTTCCGGATGCCACGTATCAGTGACGAGAAGAATTCGATTCCCTGGAGAGAGGGGCATATCCGGGTAATTATACTTACAATCGCAAATCTCGCGCGGTGACCGATACGAGGCTACAATGAAGCAATGGTTTCCATTACCCCCCGCGTATGAGCAGCTCGTTTCTCACCGTCTCGTATTTCGCTGGTATTTCTTATCCT
This sequence comes from uncultured Candidatus Saccharibacteria bacterium, assembly GCA_964349145.1. Lineage (GTDB taxonomy): Bacteria > Patescibacteriota > Minisyncoccia > Phycocordibacterales > UBA2100 > UBA10103. The sequence continues at coordinate 6,992 of CAYGFN010000008.1, read as the reverse complement.
GCACTTATCCTTGCTGGCGTTGTCGCTCAGCCGTACGCATCGCTTGTGACGGGATCGCTCGCTGCCGTCGGCGCATTCAGCCTGTGGGAACTATTCGCCATCTTTTTCCTCACCGACATCGTGATGGATTGTGTCTGGTACGTATTGGGACAACGCCACGGAGAGAAGGCACTCGTGTGGATACAGAAGATAGTGCGTTTAAGCAGCGAAGACCTCGCAAAGATTCCCGGCGCGTTCCACAAACACCCCGCTCGCATCCTCATTTCGGCCAAGGTACTCGGCGGATTCGGAATCATGCCCTTTATTCTCTTTACTGCCGGCGCGGCAAAGATGCCCTTTTGGAAATATCTGACGCTTAATGCCGTCGGCGAAGTGTTCTGGGCGGGCGGGCTCCTCCTCGTCGGCTACTATTTTGGTGGCTATGTCTTGCAGATTAAGAGCGGCGTCGACAAGGTCACCATCATTGCACTTGCCTTTGTCGTGCTCACGCTTATTTATTGGATGTCGCGACGCATGTATTGGCGAATCATGAAATAGCGCGGGCTTGATGACGCGAGTATACTTAACGACATGCTGAGTCCGCTCCTCTCAATCGTGATTCCCACCCGCGAAGAAGAGCGGGCAATTGGCGCTGCAATCAAGCGCCTCCTAGTGCTCAAAATCCCTCATGAAGTCATAGTGTCCGACGGCAGGAGCGCGGATCAAACTGTAGAAATTGCACGGACGCTTGCGGACGCCGTGGTCGTCTACGATGGCACGGCTACGCACACTGCGGGACGCGGCAGAAACGACGGCGCACGAGTGGCGAAGGGAGAATTCATTGCATTCCTCGATGCCGACGCTTCGGTGATTGATCCGAATGACTTCTTCGCTCGCGCGCTCGCACATTTTGATGATCCGCGCGTCATGGGCGTTACGGGACCACAACGCGCACGGCCCGATGTCGAGACCTGGGCGGATAGATGCTCATACGGCATTTCCAACTTCAACATGCATGCAATGAACGCGTTGGGAGTTGGTACTGCATGCGGTAAGTTTATGCTCGTGAGGCGCAGTGTGTTTGAGGAGATGCGAGGCTTTCGAGAGGAGCTCGTCGCCTACGAAGACGGCGACCTGTTCTACCGATTATCGAAGCGCGGACGCACCGTCTTTGACACCCGATTGGTGGTCTACCACGGAGCGCGCCGACCGCACAAAATCGGCTGGACGCGCATGTGGTGGACATGGTCAGCAAACTTCTTGTCCTATACATTTTTCAATAAATCTATATCTCCCGATTGGACACCCGTGCGATAGTGGAATCTATGAGCCTCGAACGCATCATACAGAAGAACTCCCCGAAACAGTCGCCTGAGAAGGAGGAGTCCGGAAAAGAAGATGTTATCAGGACGCCATTCCACACAGCAACGCTGCAGGCGTTTGCAAAAGAGCTACCGGAAAAAGCGACGGAGCTTGAAGCGGTGCTCACAGAAATCGATCGGCAGGCGGTCGAGAACTTCTCGGTGTACGAGTCTGAAGCAATTCCAGGCGTGTCATTTTCATATTCAAAGCTCGCCATTACACCGGAGATCGTGCAGCGATTCGCGACGACATTTAAGAATACGAGTGCTTCGAGCGAAACAGTGGAGGAGCAGCTTCCTGAAGACACGGATAAGCAGAGTGACGCAAAACAACAAGACTATTTTCTCTTCACTGGATTCAATCCCCCGCCCGGCGGCAACGCGTTTACCGTACAAGATGTGGCGATAGACCGCTTCATTCGCCTGCTCCCTCAAGTTGCAAATAGCATGCGCACCGGCGTCACGCCGCCAAACATTACGATCTACATGTTGGGTGGTCCGACAGGTCTCGGTGGCACAGTGACAACCGGATGGTTAAACGCGGCGAGGAAAGACAGCATCGACGCCGATGCTACCCTATACGCAGAGTTTATTGAACGACATGCCCACGGTGGCGACAATGCAAGCATCCTCCTTCAGGGAGTTTCGAGAGGCGCACTGGTCGCACAAAAAACATCTTCAAAACTCCCGAACGAGTTACAAAAAATCTCCCAGCGGCTCCTCGACAATCCGGCTGGTGAACACGAACGCGGCTCGGTATTCAGCAAAAAGGGACGACAAGTCGCAGCGGGCTTTCTCGAAGAACTGCAGTATCAGGGCCAGGGAGATATTATGAAAACACTCTCAAAAGAGGATGCAAAATTCCGTGAAGCGCTCGTGCGGCGCAAAGGATTAAAGCCGGAAGGCGCCGTCCAGAAGGTCCTCAAGCTTGGTACCGTGGCCGCGGAGGCGTTCGAGCTTATCCGGGGCACATCACTCGACACTGAGAAAAACCGATCCTATATTCGTCGCGGACTGTACGATCCTACAACCTTTTCTAAAGAGCGACTCGAAGAAGTGAATGGTAAGGAATTTGATGCGATTAATGCGCATATCTTTAAACGCGGAGCTGCCGTAGAAGCGCCTTTCAAAGGTCGGCATTTTTTTATGTATGATCGGTATAAACACTGGGAGAAAGTCTTGGATTTCGTCAAAAAAACCAACGCATAGCTACGCGGTCCTCAGAATCGCTTCGCTCTTTGGGCGATCGCCGGGAATTGAACCCGGATCGAGAGCTCCACAAGCTCCAGTGTTAACCATTACACCACGATCGCCATCTGCCTGTGCGCGAACGTCACGCAGACAGGTCAAACACATGATTTATAGCACAAAACGCACATTTGCTCGCCTCGAGAGACTACCGAATGAGCCGCTTCGTCTCAACTTCTTCGGAGACGTACACGATCTCAAACTGCAGTCTTCCAATGATTTGCCGCGAAGGTGTGAGGACATTCACGCGCCACCTCCCCTCCTCGGGGGCAAACTTCACTGAGTATCCGCGGAAGCCTCTATCCGTGCCGCCAGAGATGACGAAGCCGACGGTCGACCGTGTGGACCATCCTTCTACCGGGTCGTCGTATTGCCATTCGTGCAACAGCCGCGTCGAAAGACCGGTCGGTGCGAAGACCGCGGTGTACGCAAACAGAGACGATCCTCGCACGAGGTGCACACGTGCCGGAATGGGGAGCATCTCGCGATACCACGGTTGGGTTTCTGCCTGTATCACATACTGGAATCCTTCGCGCACCACGGCATGGTAGATGCCACCCTCTTTGAGCGCGAGCGGGAGAGGAGGAATCGCATTTGAGAAATAGAGCACATTGAACACCAAGAAAAGCACCGCGATGGTGCGCGCAATTCTCGTGCGCTCTTTTGCGAAGGTTTGTGGAATGATTCGTCGCAATACCGAGAGCAGCCCGGCGATAATCGCGATGCTCGCTGCACCGCTGAGCAGAAACATCATCGGTCCGATGCGCGCAAAGAGAATGGGGAGCAAAAATATGAGGAATGAGAAGAGCGCGATGAAGTAGATTCCCACCTGAAACGGGAGCTGCACATACCGCCTTCGAAAACGCTCATTGCTGAGGAGGAGGAGCGCTACGACGATGACAAACACCCAGCTCACAAGCACTGATGCGCTCCGCGCGTAAAGCGCCAAAAATGCACTGAAGAGGCCGCCGAAGGAAAACTGCATGACGACGGGAATGAACGGAGCGACCTTGAGAATGAGGGGCGACGACACCCTCCCCTCTTCGATCACATTGAGCGCCGCGATGGCAAGAGCCGCAATCACGAGGTATGAGGTGATGAGCGCGTAGCTCTGCAGCGAATCTATGCGGTTGAGAAAAATGAAATTATCAAGCAGAAAGCCCACGACAAGCGCCATCGGTGAGATATACCGCTCGTACCAGTGGATCATTTCTTCCGTATTTTTCGGTAAATATTTTCGTATCATGCTTTATAGGCGGGAGGATTTTCATCGACACCTGCCGAGTGATTGACGAAGCGCGTGAGCGCGTAGAAAAGCGAGGAGAGACGATTCGCATATGCGCGCGAGGAGGCCGAGATTTCTCGCTCACCCGTCTCATGCACCATGACGAGGCGGCGCTCCGCTCGGCGCGAGACGGCGCGCGCAATATCGAGGCGCGACGAGAGCTCCGTCCCGCCCGGTACCAGAAACGACGTGACGGGCGGCAGCGCGGATTCTATCTTCTTAATGAATACCCCCATGTGTTCGACACTTGAGAGTGGTACGGATTTCTCGGCGCCTGCGACCTCTGCTTGGATGGTGAAGAGGTGATCCTGCACATCGTGCAAAATCGACTTCAATGCGCGCTCTTCTATGTGGATTTCATCGCTGGCAGTCTTGCACCACCCCACGAGTGTGTTCAGCTCGTCTAATTGACCCAAGCATTCAAAAATCGGCGACGCTTTTGTGAGGCGATGCCCTTTGCCGGAGTCGAAAAGTTTTGTGGTACCGTCGTCCCCTTTGCCCGTATAGAACGCCATAGATGAATGATAGCAAAAGAGGAGCCGTTCGTGAGTGTTCGCGATTTCGGAAGTTTTTTGCTAGGATGCTCCTGTTGCGCAGGTGTTGAAATTGGTAGACAAGCTACCTTGAGGTGGTAGTGCTCGCAAGGGCGTGGAGGTTCGAGTCCTCTCCTGCGCACAAAGACAAAAGTCCGGCTCACAGCCGGACTCTTGTGTGTCTTGCCGTGGAGATGCGCGTCATTTATAGTCGAGAGACTCAACAGAAAGGAGCTTTCCATGTTGAGAGCGGTGTCCTCGATCTTTTTTATCTACGTCCTCGTCGTTTCGACAGCGTGGGCACATTCGCTCACCTGGATGGGTGTCGAATTCGACTACATGGCGCTCGTCGGCGGCAGGGGCTGTTGCTCCGACCTGCAGACAGAATGCCGGCCCGCGTACGACAACTACCGCCGCGACGGCGGCGACTTCGTGATCGAGTTCCCTACCAATCCCCGCAATCTTGACTCGACACGCGCGTCGGTCCGTGTCGCGAAAGACAAGGTCATCTGGGAGAACCTCAAGGACGCCGGGTTCGCGCACGTCTGCGTGTCCTACGACATGTTCACCAAGAAATGGTACGCACACTGCGTATTCATACCACCCGGCAAGGCTGCGCAGATCAGCCCCGCACTGCCACAGAAGGCGCCCCACGGGGCGTCTTCGACTATACGGGCAGGCCCCGAGCATCGCTTTTACAAAATGCTAAGATACTCTCATGAAAGAGGGCATGTCGAGGAGAGATTTCCTTACCGGTAGTGCCGGAGTTGTCGCTGCCACGTTGGCGGGCGCTGAAAGTGCCGAGGCGCGGGAACTTACGAATGAGGATATCGAGAAAATTCGCACCGAGATGCGGGAGGCGATTGGTGCAAGCCTGGAATTCTTCGCACTGTTGGACGCGAATCATTACAATCCCGATACGCTGAAGAGCGAAGGCAAGCACGAGCATCTGGCATTCATGACCAAGATTAAGACGTACGCCACGATTGCGAGAGAGACTCTCCTCGGTAGCGTAGGGACTGTCTACGGAGACAGCGGATTGAATGCGCTTGATTCAGTGTTCTCAAGCGACAAGGCCTCGTACGTGCCCCACCGCGTATACGCAGAGGCGCGGAAAGTGCTCACCGATATCGACGATCGCATGCGTGAAGCGCATCGTCTCTTCGAATTTACGAAAGAGGCTGCGCTCGCTCAGGAAGCAGCGAAGAAGCGGCTCGACGAGGCACGCAAATTTCTCTATGCACTTCCCCGCAGTAAGCAGGGGGCGGATATAAAAAACACCCCGTGAGGGTGTTTTTTATTCGGCCTTTGCTTCTGCGGCTGATTCGGTGGCAGGCTCCTCCACGGGCGCCTCTTCGAGAGATACGACTTTGGTGACCCCCGAGACATTGACCACCACTTTTGAGCGACGGAGCTGGCGGCGCGCTTCGCGCGAGACCTTTTCGCGGATGAAGTAGAGCTTGGCGCGGCGCACACGAGCACGCTTCACAATCTCGACATGGTCAATCATGGGCGAGTAGAGCGGAAAAATCTTCTCGACACCAACGCCGGAAGCCATGCGACGCACCGTGAAGGTGCCGCCCGCCTCGGTGCCGTGTTTGCGCGCGAGTACGAGGCCCTCAAATGCCTGCAAGCGGAATTTGCCTTTTTCTTCAATCTTTTGATGGACGCGCACCGTATCCCCCGGACGAATATCCAGATTCTTGCGCTCCTCGATATCTACTGGTGAATGCTTGACCGACATATCTTTTGTTGCGGCACTATAGCACCACATCCGGCGCTCGGCAATGAAAGAAGGCCGGGGCGAGAGACCCGGCCTTCGTGTGCCCTTCGGGGCGCTGATCAGTGCCCGCCGTGACCGTACGGGAAGCCCAACATCAGGGCAGCCGTGGACAGGGCGCTGTCCGGATCGGCGCCGAGCTTCTTCAGCTCTTTGCTGTGCTTCTTCAGCGCCTTAATGGCGCGACCGACCTGCTTGTCGCGCTTCCCGAACTCCTTCTTCCCGAGCTCGTGGACGTCGACGCGACGATGCGCGCCGTTGTGCGGATGTGCCGACATTGCTGTCTCCTTCTCGGTCCGAAATAGGACCGCGAGAATTATACCATCATTCGTATATAAATCAAGTGTGCACCCTGTAGGATTCGAACCTACGACCTTCCCCGTGTAAAGGGGTTGCTCTACCAACTGAGCTAAGGGTGCGTCGCGCGTATTTCTGTGCCCTCGTTATATGCATGCCGAGGTTCGCTCGGAAAATACTCAAGCGCGCTTGCGTATTTTACCTCGCTTGCCGTTTATTGTATGACGTTAGAACCTCTTTGTTAATGCCAGATGTTTGCTCTGGATTAAGCGTCGTTGAATCGTGGTAATGGTTGAGGGTCACTAGAATCCTCTCAGTGGGTAGTTTACTACCTCGGTTGGTATTTCCACCACTTTGAATAGAACCACCACACATCCTACCCTCCAGTATGTTAACGAAGTTAATGACATTCATTAACTCAATAAAAAAAGACACCTGAAAATGTGCTTATGGAGTGGCGGATACTTTTCGCGTAAAAAGCCCAGAAACTACGAATTCCGGAAGTCTCA
>CAYGFN010000007.1:0-23435 GCA_964349145.1 uncultured Candidatus Saccharibacteria bacterium | reverse complement strand
CATACGCACCCTCCGCACCAGCGACACGAAGAGAGACCGCACTACGAGGCGAAAGCGCCCCCTCCTCAGCCACCTCCACCTCCCCGCGCTGAGAGCGCCCCGCGCGAGGTAGCGGCTGACAGACATTCAGGAGAGGTCTCCCCAGGAACCCTCAAAGAGGTACTCCACACGCGAGATTTTGAAGATAATTGAGGGAATCCACATAGGTGCAGCTCGACATAGATTTCTTGAGCGATAATTGAGGTACATGCTGAGGGTATTCCTCATCGCAGTCGTATTTTTGTTCGCGCCCACATGCGTGCTCGCGGCGACGATTGACCACCTGTTGTTTACGACTGATCAGCAGACTATCGCGCCAAGCGCGGTGTCTGAACAGATCACGATTGAGGCGCAAGATGCTGACGACATCGCTGTCAACGGGAATTCCGTCTGCATGCAGGTGACATCAACATCCGCGACGGGGGAGTTTTCGACCAATGCGACGTCGTGGGACGCGGTACCCATCCGCACCATTTCTCTCACGCTGAGTACGACGCAGTATCGTCGCAACTTTTATTACCGCGACTCGTCGCAGGGTACCTTTGTGCTCACGGCGAAGGCGGGGGTTCGCTCGGGCACGACGTGCACGGGCTGGAATCCGGAGGATGCGACATGGACGAGCGCGCACTCCATCACAGTCGGGTCGCAGGAGCAGAATCAAGAGACTGACACCACGGGCGAGAACGATACAAGCTCGGGGGCAGTAAGCGCGGGCTCGACCGTTTCGTCGTACGTGGCGCCGCCGATTCCACAGGTATTTGCCGATGCCGGAGATGACCGGCGCGTTATCGTTGGCGCGGACACGGTATTCCTCGGGCGCGCATACAACAGGGATCAGGAGATTGTCGACAACGTACGATTCCACTGGAATTTTGGAGATGGTACGACAGCCGAAGGAATAAACGTGACGCATCATTTTGCGTACCCCGGCACGTATGCGGTGGTGCTCGCTATTTCACAACATTTCTCTGCCGCATCGGATCGAATTGTGGTGGTCGCGGACCCTGCGAAGCTGCGGTTTAGCGTACACGCAGACGGCTCAGTCGCTATCGGGAACGAGGCGGGACGTGAAATCGACATATCGCGCTGGATTGTGCATTCGTTCGGTAAATCATTTGTGTTTGCGGACGGGACGAACATTCTGAGCGGCCAGACACTGCGCATTCCCTACGCAACGCTCGGTATGACGGTAGGGCCGCAGACCGAATTGCTATATCCGAATGGCATGCGTGCAGACGTGCTGGGGAGCGCGAGCGCAAAGTCGACGAGCACCACAACGCCGCCTGCGAAAGCGGTGGTCGTAGAAATCGATCTGCCGGTGCCGAAGGCTCCAGAGCCAGAGCCGGTAGAGGAGAAGGTGCCAGAGTCCGCCCCGGAGGAGCGTCCCGTGGCGATAGTCGCCTCATCCTCGCAGCTCGCGGCGGCGGCGAATACGGAGGGGAGCTCGATGTGGTGGTGGATTGCGGTCTGTGCACTCGCGCTCGGTGCATGCGTCGTGATTGCGCTCGTAAAGCGTATGCAGGGCGGTGAATGGAAGATTATTGGCGAGAAGTGACTCCGGGATACATGCTCTGACGGCAAACTGATTTTATCTGCTGATAAAATCCTCCATCCTCGGCCGCCGCCTGCGGGGTTGCCGCCAGAGCATGTATCCGCTTCGTCGTGTTGTTAGGAGACGGGATTGGTGTAAGGTAATGCACATGACAGAGAAACAGACGGTACTGGTGACCGGTGGCGCGGGCCTTATCGGCTCAGAGCTTATCCCACTCCTCTTGCCGAAATACCGCGTGGTTTCGCTCGACAACTATTTCATCGGGCGCAAAGAGAATCACGTCGAGGGTGCCGAATACGTCGAGGGACACACAAAGGATATCGAGCAGCTGCTCGGGCACGAGAATCCAGTGATTATCTTTCATCTCGGTGAATATTCGCGCGTCGAACAGAGCTTCACGGATGTTGAGCTTGTCTGGGAGTCAAACGTACACGGTGCCTTCCGCGTCTTTGAATACTGGCGCGAGCGGAAGTGCAAGCTCGTCTACGCGGGCTCCTCGACGAAATTTGCGGACGGTGGCCTCGGGCGAGATCAATCGCCGTATGCGTGGATGAAAGCGTCCAACACTGAGCTCGTGCGCAACTACGGCAATTGGTTTGCGCTCCCCTACGCAATTACATATTTCTACAACGCCTACGGGCCGCGCGAACTCGCCGAGGGTCCGTACGCCTCTGTCATTGGTCGCTTCAAGACGCAGTTTGCAAAAGGTGAGCCGATTACCGTGGTCGCACCGGGTACGCAAAAAAGAAATTTTACGGCTGCGGCTGACATCGCTCGCGGGCTTGTGGAGGTGGGGGAGAAAGGGCACGGAGATGAATATGGACTTGGCTCTCCTGAATCGCACACTGTGCTCGAGATTGCGAAGATGTTTACAGACAACATCACGATGCTCCCCGAGCGAGCAGGCAATCGCATGGACTCCATTTGCGACACGACCAAGGCGGAACAGGAATTCGGCTGGAAACCGCAGCACACAGTGAAGGACTACATCGAGTCATTAAAGGCCCAGAAATAAGGCTTTTCTAGCTCTAGACAAACAGGCCGCAAGATGTTATAATTACTCCGTTCGTTAACAACACGGGGAGGCAGAAATGCCCATGCGACGACGTCTACCTGGTCATGTCGGAACTGCTTTCGTCATGACGGCGGAAGTGGAAAAGTGCGAGACGACGGCGAGCGGATTCCGCTGCGCCGACATCCAGTGGTCAACACGTTCCGAAGCGCAGCCGGCGAAGCTCTTCGCCGAGTTGCGTTTTCGCGGCGTTGCCGCGATGACGCGTCTCGGCTTCGCTGATCGCGTCATGATCATCGGCGGCGTGGAGGATCGCTACCCCGGCGAAAACATCAGCCGCTCCGAGGCCTTCAAGGCGATTCTCGAAAAGGACTTCGTCGCTGTGGGCGAGATCGTTGCCCATCAGCAGAGCGGGACGACCATGACGGCGAATGCGTTTGCCGTGATGGAGTCGGGAATTGGCACTGGCCTGCCCGAAAACCATGCGGTGATCAGCAGCAAGTACGACCTTGCTCGGATCGACGCACAGATGAGCGGCCTGTACCTGCGGCACATCCAGCGCTGGCCAGCCGAAGCGTTCAGTCTGGTCGAAGACCCCAGTCGATTCGACGCGATGTGCGTGGCATTCGGCGGTGGGCCGCTCGCGTTTCGCGAAATGCTCGAACTTCGCGGGATTGCCGCGATTCTCACCGGCTCGTACCAGTCGCTTTCGGTGAAAGCCTGACGAGACCTCTAGATCTTTCGGCGCCACGGACTTCGATGTCCGTGGCGCTTTGTGTTTGTATGCAGACCCGTTAGGATGACTCCCATGAAGCGGATACTCATATTTTCTCTCACGTACCTGCCGTATGTCGGTGGGGCAGAAGTGGCTGTAAAAGAAATTACGGACCGCCTTTCGCCCGACGAGTACGTCTTCGACATGATTACGCTGCGCTTCGATAGTGCGCTGCCGAAGGTCGAGCGGATAGGGAATGTGACGGTGCATCGCATCGGCTTTACAGTCGCCAGTGCGCGCGTCTCTGACCGCGCACTCCCCTTCACCCTCAAAATTGCGAAGGCACTCTTCCCTTTCACGGCACTTGTAAAAGCTCTCCGCCTGCATGCCGAGCATTTGTACGATATGACATGGGCTCTTATGGCCAATCAGTCGGCGTTTGCGGCGCTCTTTTTCTCCTGGCTGAACCCCAAGACGCCGTATTATTTGGAATTGCAGGATGGAAGGGCACTTGCAGATATGCCGAAGCGCCGTCCCATGCTTGCGCTTATCTGGCCGATATACAAACGCATCTACTTGCGCGCCGACAGGATTAAGGCAATCTCACATTTCATCGCACGTGACGTGCGCTCCCTCGGATACACAAAGGCCATCGAGGTGATTCCGAATGCCGTGGATGTGGCGAAATTCTCTGCGCCGATTCCGGATGAGCGCATGCGTGAGCTCGAGCTGCGATTCGGCAAACGCATGGGCGACGTCTTTCTTTTTACTGCGTCGAGATTGGTTTTGTCGCGCGGAGTCGAGGATACTATTCGTGCGCTCGGATTCCTTCCGGCCAATGTAAAGCTTCTCATCGCCGGAGAAGGCGAAGATCGAGAGAAGCTTGAAGCAATCGCGCGCGATGCAGGGCTCGCGGAGCGCGTGATTTTTGCGGGACACGTCGGGCATGACACATTGCCGGCGCTCTACCACCTATCAGACATATTCGTGCGACCTTCCATCATCGAGGGTTTCGGCAACGCGTTTGTCGAGGCGTACGCGGCGGGGATTCCGGTCGTAGCCACGAAGGTGGGCGGTATACCGGATTTTCTTACTGACGGTGAGACGGGGCTTTTCTGCGAGGTCAATAATCCCGAGTCCATTGCACGCGCGGTCGAAAAGTACATGGGAAATGCTGTGCTGAGGATGCAGGTGATTGAAAATGCACGCAGGCTCGTCGCAGAAAAATATGATTGGAGCGTCGTAGCGGTGGCAATGAAAACGCGCGTGTTTGACGCTCCGGCAAGCGTGGATAAGTAGGGTAGGAGAATGACCCGTGTGGGTGTTTGCTTATGACAGGGAGGGTCCAGAAATGACCTTTTTGCATACATCTCCTGCGGAGTGGACATTCCGCGATTGGCAGCGCTACTGGCTCTTCGTGTCGGGCTTCTGGTTCGTGGATCAGCTCTACGGCGCGACATTGCACGGCAGCCTCTCCGCTCTCAACTCCACACGTCCCATCGAGTGATGCGGACAGACGGTGGCAAGGCGCGTCCTCCGTGGCGCGCCTTCACCCTTTGATATGCCCCACGTCGCATCGCTACGGCGATGCGTCTGGGCATAACTCAAGAGATTCTCTGCTGAGAATCTCAAGGTTATACTTACGTCATGAAGATTGTGTTGGCAGCGAGTATTTTTCCGCCGGAGGTCGGCGGGCCTGCCACTTATGCAGCGGGACTCAAGGATGCACTGGAGAAAATGGGGCACACGGTGGATCTCCACGTCTTTAGTGCACTCAAGCTTCCAACTGGCATGCGGCACATCGTCTATACATATCGCCTGCTGCGAGCGGCTCGCGGCGCGGATTTGCTCATCGCATTTGATACGTTAACGACCGGATTGCCTGCGGCAATCGTGCGACGAGTCTACGCGGTGCCGACCGTTGCTCGCATAGGAGGAGATTTCATCTGGGAGCACTACGTCGAACGTACAGGTGAGCTCATTCCATTGCCGCTCTTCTACAAGCGACGCGACCGCTGGAGCGGCAAAGAGCGCTTCCTGTTCCGCATTACGCAGTTCGTGTTGCAGAGTATCGACGTGGCGTTTTCATCGACGTGGCAGAAAGATCTCTGGTCGGAGGTGTACACACTCGGTCAGTCGCGCGTGCACATTATTGAAAACGCGATCCTGCCAAAGGTCGGGAGCGCGGATCCCGAGCGGAAGCTGTTCTTACACTTCGGTAGGAAAATTCGACTCAAAAATTCTACTGCGTTTCGGCGCGCTTTCGATCACGTGCTGAGGGCACATCCTGAGATTGTGCTCGAAGAAGGCATGGTGCCGCAGAGTGAACTTCTCGAACGAATGAAAAAAGCCTATGCGGTCGCCCTGCCCTCTATTTCAGACGTTACGCCAAACATCATTCTTGATGCCATTCGCTGTGGAAAGCCGTTTCTTCTGACGAAACACTCCGGGTATGCGACACCTTTCCAAGATTTTGGTGTACTTGTAGATCCGCTCGATGAGGAGAGTATGGCTCAGGGAATAGAGCGTTTACTCGACCCTGTAGAATACGAGCGCAAACGTACCGCTATTGCCGCGTTTTCACGCGTACGCACCTACGAAGATATAGCGAAGGAGTTTCTCACGAGTGCTCGACACGACGCGAGGCTTTCACAATAAATCCCGTACCAATCATCCTGAGGAGGGGCACGCTATCAAGATATTCGAAGACCTTCGATTGCCACACGGTGAAGCGAGGGAAGCGTACGTCAAGCGGGTAGGGGACGAGTTTGAAGTTGTAGTACCAGGCACTTTCTGCTGTGAATCCCTGCGCGTCCAAGAGTTGTCGCGCGCGCGCAAGCGTGTACTCACGGTGCGTGATAACGATCGGCTTACTCCGACCGAGCGCCTTCCGCACGGAGCGCACAATCGCGAGTCCGATGCGATTCATTGCGCGCCATGGTGAATAATAATTCGGGAAGGTGACAATGAGCGAACCCCCCGGCTTCACCAAGCGGTGTGCTTCACGAAGGAATTTTGCTTCATCATCGAGGTATTCGATGAGGCCCATGGAAAGCGCAATATCGAACGCGCCTGTCGGGAGATCGAGGCCATACGCATCACCCACAAGCGAGCGCACCGTATCTGAGTCGGGAAATTCTTCACGCGCCCGCGCAATCATCTCGGGAGCCGCGTCGACGCACGTCACGGAGCACTCCTTTGCGCGCAGACCAGAAATCATCACGCCCGGTCCCGATGCGATATCGATGACGGCGGTGCGATCAGGGGTGAGCGCAAGGACCTTTTCGCGACGGACGCGAAACGAGTAGCCCTCCGGAGTCTCGCGATCGTACTCCGCTCGGTATTCGCTGCTCTTCTTGTTGAAATAGGTGACTTCGTTACGCATAGATTCGGTGCTTAATTTTGCTTAGATATAATCGCACACATGAGGCAATGGACGCAAATGCGGCGTTTTTGTCGGTCGCATCCATCGCTATGCGTGACATGCGGTAGGGATGCGACGCTGCAGTGCTCACGCCCTCGATGGTCGTGAGCGCCGCCGTGCAAAGCGACGCTGCGACGGCCTCCTCTTCCGACTCTCGCCAGTCTCCTCTCTGGCCGTTAGGGTATGCGAAGGCCTGCGAGAGCGGAGAAATGATGCTCTGGAGTTCTGCGACAGAGCTTGTGATTTCTGCGTGCGCGTCCTCGGGCCGCTCGCAGCTCAGAATAGGGTGTGAGCGCGTGTGTGCACCAAAGCGCATGCCGTTCGCAGCCATTTCGCGAATCTCAAAGACACTGAGCGGTGCGTAGTCTGCGCGGTCTCCTTCGAAATCCTCGAGTGACGCCCCCGCCTCCTTTTCAATCTGCTGGAGACGTGGCTCTCTCGCATCCCGCGAGAGTGTTTTGAGTTCGTCGCGAAGCGCGCTATCGCGTGCGATTTTCTCGGCGCGCGAGCCGACACTTCGGCCGATTGCGTATTCAAGACGATCGACCCACAGTGGTCGCTTGCGGAGGACGAAATCCGTCGCAAGAAACATTGTGGCCGAAATACCGAGACGCTGCAAAATCGGATATGCATGTGTGTAGAAATTCCGATAGCCGTCATCGAAGGTGATCGTGAGTGAATATTTCGGAAGCGTGCCATTTCGCAGGCGAGAGAGAGCATCGTCCAATTCGAGGATGCGATAGTGCCGCGAGAGGTATTGCAATTGATAATCAAATGCCTCCGGTGTCACAAATTTGCCGCGGTAATTGTAGATATCCGTGCCACCAGATTTCGGCGCCACCCCGTGATAGAGTAGGATAATCAGCCCATTTCTATGGACGAATCGCATCACGGCCACGACCCCCGAAATGAGGAGCAGTCGGTAGATAAGGGTCTTCATGCGACGCATCATACCGTGCCCTCTCTTTTAGTAATAGGCACCGAAATAGGGGTATTTGACCCCCAATCACCGGCACGCGAGCGCATCCTTGCCTATGCTCGGCAGTTCGGTGAGACGCATATTATCGTTTTGTGTCGCGGAGCGTACGCCACGGAGCGCGTCGGCAACGCGACGCTCCATCCGACGAATTCGTGGACGCGCGCACTCTATGGATTCGATGCGTTGCGCATTGCGAGGCGGCTCCCGCGGCCGGATATCGTATCGGTGCAGGATCCCTATGATTCCGGAATGCTCGGGCTCCTCGTCGCACGCATCCGCGCCGCGCGACTTCATGTGCAGGTCCACACGGATGTTTTCGCCGCTTCGTTTCGACAGCACTCACTCCTGAATGCCGTCCGTGCAATTGTGGCCCGCAGTGTCTTCTCGCACGCGGACGGCATTCGCGTGGTCGCAGAACACATCAAGCTCTCAATTGAGAAGCGCCTCACGCCGAAGCGACCAATTGCCGTCTTGCCAATTTATGTTGATACAGAACATTTTCGGCACGCAGGTGCGATAGCGGATCCGCGGTTCGCTCGCTTTGCCACGAAGCTGTTGTGGGTCGGTCGCTTCGAGGCTGAGAAAGATCCGCTTCGCGCGCTCGACGCGTTTGCGAGCGCGGCGCCGTCAGGCGCGTGTCTCATCTATCTCGGCGAGGGAGCGCTCATTGAATCGCTGCGCGCTCGTGCTCATGAGTTGAGCGTGCATGACCGAGTCTTTTTTGAGGGACATCAGGATCCGGCTCCGTACTATGCACTCGCTGATCTCGTACTCGTGACCTCTGAATACGAAGGGTATTCGCGCGTCGTCGTGGAAGCGCTTGCGGCGGGGCGGCCGGTGCTCTCGACGGACGTCGGAATTGCACGAGAAGCGGGAGCGCGTATTGCAGAGGGGGACTTTTCTGAGGCGCTCAGGCAGTGGTTTCAGGGGGGCGCTCGGTCAGGGGAGCTGCACGGCTACCCGTATCGCGACTTTGATGACTACGTACGCCAATATTGCGACGACATCTTGCGCTTGGTATAGTCGCTCGCATGGCACGTGCAAAGAAACTCCTCATCGGATTCATAGGCCAAGGCTTCGTCGGGGGCAATTATGCGAATGATTTTGAGAAGCGCGGATACTCTGTCGTGCGCTATTCGCTCGAGCCGAAGTATGTCGGCAATAAAGACGCCATTGCTGCATGCGACATCGTGTTCGTCTGCGTGCCCACGCCGACGACTCCGAAAGGCTTTGACGATTCGATTGTAGACGCGGGCATCAAACTCGTCGGGAAAGGCAACATCGCCGTGGTGAAATCGACACTCCTCCCCGGCACGACCAAGAAGCTCCAAAAGCAAAACCCCCATGTGACCGTACTCTGCTCGCCGGAATTTCTCTCCGTAGCGACGGCAGCGCACGATGCTGCGCACCCCTTCTCAAATATTATCGGCATGCCGGTAAGCGGCGCGAAACATGCTGCCGCCGCCAAGCTCGTCCTCTCCACGCTCGCGAAGGCGCCGTTTTCGCTCATCTGTGACGCGCATGAGGCAGAAATCGCGAAGTATGCGCATAACGCGAATGGTTATTTCCAGATTATGCTCTCGAATGCGCTGTACGATGTGACGCGCTCGTTCGGTGGCGATTGGAGCAAAATTCAGGCCACCATTGAGGCGGATCCGTACGTCTCGAATCGCTACGCGAAGCCCGTCCACAAGAGTGGCCGCGGAGCCGGCGGTGCCTGCTTCATCAAGGATTTTGCTGCGCTCAAAAAGCTCTACGCCACGCAGGTAGGTGATAGTGCCGGTAATGCCATGTTTGCTGCCATCGAGCAAAAAAACATTGAACTCCTGCGTGCCACAAAAAAAGATCTTGATCTCCTTGCGGGAGTGTATGGTGCGAAGGTCTTGAAGAAGACTGCGAAGCGCCGCAAGGTACAATAAATAAACTCGCCCCGTTAGAGAACCAGCTCGTGCGTGTTGGGTAGACAGGGTATCATGCCGACATCTCGCTTGTATGCCGCAAAAAGACACTTTCTCTAACGGGGTGAAACTGCTCGTCCTCACGCAGGCAGTCGACTCCGAGGATACCTATCTCGGCTTTTTTGTCGGCTGGATTAATGCCCTCTCGGCACGTTTCGAGACGATCCAGGTGGTGTGTCTCAAAAGGGGTGAGGCGCGGCTCAGCGCGAACGTGAGGGTGCATTCGCTCGGCAAAGAGGTGAGTCAGTCTCGCTTCACGTACCTCGTGCGCTTTTACCGGTATGCGTGGACACTGCGACATGAGTACGACGCCGTGTTTGTGCACATGAATCAGGAGTATGTGCTCCTGGGGGCGCTGCTGTGGAAGATGCTCGGGAAAAAGGTCTACCTCTGGCGCAATCACGGCGCGGGGAATTTCCTCACCACGCTCGCCGCCGCACTCGCCGACACAACCTTCTGTACGTCGAAGTTCTCATACGTCGCCAGGTCAAAAAAGAATGTTCTCATGCCTGTTGGTATTGATACAGATGCGTTCCATCCTGTCGCGGGGGTAGATCGGAAGCCGCGGTCTATTCTTTTTTTCGGCCGCTTTGCGCCATCGAAACAGCCCGCCCTCCTCGTGCAAGCGCTCGCACAACTCACCGGCGAGTGGTCGGCGTCGTTTGTCGGTTCGCCTCTTCCGAAAGACAGTGCGTACGAATCCGATGTGCGACGACGTGTGCACGAACTGAATCTGGAGGATAGAATTGAATTTCTCGCGGGTATTCCGCATCGTGAAGCGCCGAGAATGTTTTCTGCGTACGATATCTATGTAAATCTTGCCGCGTCAGGCATGTACGATAAGACCATATTCGAGGCCGCCGCGTGCGGGTGCCGAGTCCTTGCCGCGAGCCGCGATTTTGCGGCGCTTTCCCCGGAGAGCGCGATTGACACAGACAGTGCCGCCGGACTGACAGAAAAGCTGGCGCAGCTACTCCGTGCGGCGGAAGATGAGCGGACTCGACACGTATCAGCAATGCAAGAAATCACAGAATCGCATTCTCTCCACACACTCGTCGAGAGGCTCGCACATGAAATCTCCTGATATGAAAACCTATGTCCTCTTTCATGGGCGCATGCCGAGCGAGAAGGCGGCTGCGCTGTGGGCGGCGAAGACTGCAGAGGCGCTTGCGGACGCCGGTGAGAGTGTTGAGCTGGTCGTCTCAGCGCATTCCGTGAAGGAAGATCCCTTCGAGGTGTATGGACTCACGCGCGCGCTTTCATTTCATCGACTCACCGGCTTTGACATGGTGCGCTCGCGATTGCCCATCAGCATCGCTTTTTTCTTGAGCGTACTCTCGTATGCATTTAGTGCGGTCACGTACGTGCGTGAGAATGCGTCGCGAGATGCCGTGATTATTTCCAACGAACCGCTCGCACTTTTCTTCCTCCCTTTTTTCTTTCGCAACTGCTATCTCGAAGTCCACGTATTTCCGAGGCACCCATGGCTCTATGCGCCGCTGATGCGACGGATGAAGGGTATTATCGCCATCAATGCGTGGCTCGCAGGAGAGTGCGCGCGCGTTTTCGGCGTCATGCCGGAAAACATCATCGTAGCGCGCAGCGGTGTGGAGGTAGAGAAATTCGCACCGTCGGGCACACAAGCGGAGGCGCGCGCTAGAGTGGGGTTGCCGCAGGAGGGAGCTATCGCGCTCTACACCGGACACCTCTATGCGTGGAAAGGGGCGGACACACTCGCGGAAGCTGCCAAGGAAATTCCCGAGACGCTCGTGGTCTTTGTGGGTGGGACAGCGGGAGATATCGCCGCGTTTCGTGCGAGCCACGGTGCGACCAAGAACATCCGCATTCATGGGCACGTTCCGCATGCAGATATTCCCGCGTGGCAGCGAGCTGCGGATGTGCTCGTCTTACCGAATACCGCAAAAGAGGCGATTTCAAAATATTACACTTCGCCGATGAAGCTCTTCGAATACATGGCAAGCGGTACGCCGATTGTGGCTTCAAGACTCCCCTCGATTTGCGAAGTGCTGACGGATGACACGGCGCTTCTCGTCGAGCCTGACAATGCGGGCGCACTGGCTGCGGCGATTGCATCAGTACAGGGAAATGCTGATGCGGCCACGCAGCGCGCGAGAGCAGCGCGCGCAGCTGTCGAGCAATACTCGTGGCGCTCGCGCGGCACACTCATTGCAGATTTCGTTCGCGAGCGCTAGCCGAGCATCTGTTCGTACCAGCGGAAGTGCTCGAGTTGTTCTTCGAGAGAGGGCAGTACTGTCTTCCCGCTCAAGAATTCTTTTGTCTGGTGGAATATGCCCGGCTTGTATGTGGTGTCGAGCACAGTATCAAGCGCGACGGGCTCACGTACACCGCCCTTTTCGATGCTTAGGGTCTCTAGTGGATTGAGAATGTACGTGCACTTCTTCGTCGTTATTTCGACGGTCCATGGACCAGCGAGCTCCCAATTTGATCGGTAGGCAAATGGCACGCCGGAGACTGAAACACCGCTTCCGGCAAAAAGTGTCGGATGCGGCGCCCAGAGTGGCCCTGCAGCACTCACCGACTCAAGGTCGCGCGGCATGCCCGCGAGGTAGAAGGCGAGATCAACGACGTGCGTCGAATTTGCGATGAACCAATTTGCCTCCACCTTTTTCCCGATACCAAGGTCGCGAATCGCTTTCTTTTGCGTGAGGCGTTCGTTGAATTCAAAGTAGCACGCTGTCGCACCGCCATCGGCTTTAATGCGACGCGCCGCTTCGCGCACAGATGCGTAGCAGCGCCTGTTGTACGCAATGACGACGCCTGCGCCGTGCATGCTCGATGCCCGCTGTATCGCACGAAGATCGCGCGTGGTGAGCGCACCCGGCTTTTCGAGGAGTACGCTGCGTGCCCCGGCGCGTATCGCAGCTATCGCGACGGAGGCAAGTTTATCGGCATCTACGGCGACGATGACGTGCTTCGGGACGGCGTGTGTACGCGCATAGGAATCAAATCCGCCCGCAGAAGCCTCGATGCCCGTCGCCTCTGCAAATGCTCGTGCGTGCGCAGGAGAGCGGCCGATTGCAATCGTGCGCGCCTTCAGCGCCACGAGGACCGGCGCGTAAGCGCGTGCCATGCGACCAGTGCCGATGAGAAGTACGTCGTACATATTACGTGAATGGGTAATCTACCTTTGTGCGATGCTTGTGTTGTTTGAGAAATTTCTTGACTGCTCCGAGAATGACGAGATGCAGCTCGCGAGATTGCGCGTAGGTCGGCAGATCGCAGGTGCCCTTCTTCAGGAGCTGCTCGACGACGGGTCCCGTCATGTCGCTCTGCTTCAGAAATGGCGCAGGGACCTCCTTCCATTTCCAGTGAGTCGATCGCTTCGCAATCTGAGCCGTACCGGTGCTCTCGTCAATCGTCGCACGCACGCTTCGTCCGAGAATCACTGTGGTGCGTGCACGTGCGTTCGGCAGCGTGGTTGCAATGAGGCGCGCGCCGTTCTTGAAGGTAACCGTGAGCGTACCCATGAGCTCGAGATAGCCACTGCGTTTGCTCGCTATAATATTCGGCGTGAGAAGCGACGTGTCGCATGAGCGGGGTGCGCTTCCCGCGAGATGCGCGGCGAAGTGCGCATAGTGAATGATGTTGGTCATGAGCGCGTAGCGTGCGCCACCTACGATGTGACACGTCGAGGTGCCGATGTGACGGAGAGACGAATGAAAAGGGAAAAGCGGAAGCGGGGAATTTACCCATGCCTTCACGCGACGTTTCTTGAGGAGATTCTCGATGAGCGCGTAGTCTGCATGCGTATCAAACAAAATCTTTTCCAGAAGCAGGTAGCGAACCTTCGAGACCTGCGCGAAGAGTGCGCGAACAGCCGCTGCCCTCGCGCCGGAGGTGGTCGCGACAATTGCAACATCTACCCCTGCGATCGACGGGATTTCTGTCGAATACGCCACGGAGTGATTCCCGCTCCCGAGCTTCTTGGCTGCAGCGAGGGCTTCGGCGGAGCGATCTACCACATAGATGGAGAGCGGCGTACGCGCGGTGAGGAGCCCTTCGAGATGGTGGATTCCGAAGCCGCCAGCACCGACAAGCATGACCGTAGGGCGTGATTTCATGGGCGTCACTGTAGCACAAGCGTGCGAAGAGTCTCGATTTCCTTGCCGTAACGAAAGCGCATGAGTTCTTTACGCGAGCGCACACGTACTCGTTCGATTACGGCCGCGGTGCGCGAGGGTCTCGTATGCTGCGCGACGCTCAGGCGTTCCGTGTAGGTGCGAACGGCGCTATCGAGTACGCTCCCCGACTCTTCTGTCGACAACATGCATTTTTCCATGATGAGTGGTATCGCCGCTGCGCGCATCTGTGCGTACGCGGCATCGTATTTCCCTTCAGCGCGGTACTGATCCGACGTCGGCCACGAATCCTTTCCGCTTGATCTCCCGTCGCGAATGGACCAGAGAACGTCGAGTACTTTTGCTTTGCCAAAGAGCGGCAATAGAAACGATGGCATGAGCTCTCCCCACAGTATCGGGTCGACGCTATGCTCAGTCATAGCTGCGTACGCAGCATTCACCGCACGCGTGCGCGCGAGTGAAAACAGGGTTGGATAATAATTCGCCGCATGTGCCGTGAGGCGCGCATCAGGGCGGTCGTTTTCGATTGAGCGATGGCGATACAAGGGTTGCCACGAGAACACCTTTCGTTCGGAGTCCGCATGAAATGCGATGTATGAACCATGCACCTGTGCGTACTCAGGGTGACTCTGAAGGAAAGAAAGCGCGGGTGCGAGTGAGGGGAGGAAAATGAAATCATCGTCGGCGCACATAATAGAGAACTCCTCCTGCACATGTGTGCGGGCGAGTCCGAATTTGTAGTGCGCATTGATGTCGCTCGGAATACGCTCGTGCGTGATTGCGAGCTCGGGCATCCCCGCGATGGTGCGCGCGTTCTCCGCAAAGACGGCTTCGTCGCTCGAATCTGCGACGGTAATCGGAAGCCGCACGTCGAACGATGCGTAGTACGCAAGCTGACGGCGGAGGTAGGTGGCGCGATTGTACGTCGGGATGATGAGCCGGACGTTTTCGAGCTTCATAAGACTCATGCAAGAATCTCTTTTAGCGCATTGCACACGCGTCGGACATCAGCTTGCGTGAGCGCGTACGAGGAAGGAAGCGAGATTCCACGGCTCGAAAGGTCGTACGCAACGGGGTTCGCTTTCTTCGCATTGCGAGCGTACTTCTTGAATGGAGGCATGGAGCTGATGGGATAGAAGTATGGTCGGCAATCGATGCCGCGGTCCGAGAATTCTTTGAGCAGCTTCTCTTTGGTGATGCGGTACCTCTTGTCGAGGACGATGGTCGTGAGCCAGCGGTTATTTTTTGTGCCGTGTATTTCCGGCGTGAGCGTGATACCGGGGATATTCGCAAGACCTTTTCGATACCATTCGTAGGAGCTTTTTCGCATGCGCAGGAGTTCCGGTAGGCGCCGCAGCTGCGCGAGCGCAAATGCCGCCTGCATGTTTGTCCACTCGTAATTGTAGCCAATGACGTCGGACCAAAAGGTGGTGTTCGGAGTGTAGGGCACCATACCGTGGCGTGTCATGTGCGCGGCAGCATTGTAAATTTTCTTGCTGTTCGTCGCGAGCACGCCGCCTTGGCCTGCTGTCGCGAGCTTGGTCGCGTTGAAGCTCATGACGCTCACGTCGCCGAAAGACCCTGCCGGCTTCCCCTTATACGCTGAACCAAGCGCTTCTGCTGCGTCCTCAATGACGGCGATTTTGTGTTTCTTCGCGATTGCGAGAATTTCCGCGAGATGCGGCATCGACCCGAAGGTCTCGACCACGATGACAGCCTTTGTCCGCTTCGTGATGCGACGAGCGAACGAGACGGGCGAGAGTCCCCAGGTGTCCGCATCGATATCTGCAAAGACCGGCTTCGCGCCGAGGTACGTAATCGCCGAGGCAGGTGCGACCCAGCTACTATCGGCAATGATGACTTCGTCGCCCTTTTTTACGCCGACCGCAATGAGCGCGAGGTGGAGTGCGGCCGTAGCATGCGAAGTGGGCAGCACAAAGCGCCGTTTCGTGAGCTTCCCGTAATATGTCTTGAACAGATCGAGGTGTTCATTGCGGCGTCCGTACCAGCCGACGCGCGCCGCTTCTGCAATGAGTTTCACCTCTGCCTCCGTTATGGACGGTCCCGCCGAGGGGATGCGATGCTCAGGCTCCTTTTTCATGGTCGTCACTATACTGCAACTCGATGCGTACCTGTACTTCGCGGCCGCTCTCATCGGTAAATGCCGCCCCTGGAAATGGTGGAAAGGTTTTCGCTCGCAGGTGGTCAATTACGGCCCGGGCAGTCGTCGGCGCGTCCAAATCAATCCGCGCGAGCTTATGAAAATCCTTGCGCAGATGCGCGGTCGCGGTGCCCGATTGGGGCGTGTGCGTATGCGTGCCCGCAGCAATCGATGGCCACGTCTCTTTGAAGAGTGTCACGGCCGCGCGTGAGAGTTTTTCGTAGATCGACTTCCCCGTATCAATCGACGTTTTCTCGACAGCTTTCTGGGCAATAACCGCTCCCGTATCTGCTCCCTGATCCATGGTGTGCAGCGTAACACCTGCGGGCGTCCCCTCCACAATCGCCCACACATTGGGATTGGCGCCGCGATTGTAGGGGAGATACGAGAGATGCATGTTGATAGTCTCGGGAAAAAGCGCAAGAAATTCCGGCGGCAGGATTTCGCCCCAGTAGATAGAGAGCGCGATGTCAGGTGCGAGTGCCTTGATTTTTGCGCGGCCACTCTCGCTCGCGATATCATCCGCGCTAAAGATACGCTCAGGCGGAATGTTCAGGGCATCGCGAATCGCCAGTGCGGCACCGCGATTAATATCGTTCTCTGCGCTCGAGGGTGGCATCGCGAGCCCGACGATGTTCTCACCTCGCTCCTTAAGAAACCGGACTATCTCGACACCCGCAGGGTAATCAGCAAGAAGAAAGATGTTTCGGCTCATACGGTTTTCCAGCGGAGGTTTTCATCCACCTCGCCGGCGTTAAAAAGTGCTTCCATGCGCTGCAGGCGGTAAAAGCCGACGCGCTCGAAATCTCTTTGCGAGAAGTCGAGATCCGAAAGTCTCTGCACCATATCCGGTATGCCTACTCTGACCGTGTGCTGAGGAGCGAAATCCGGCAGCGCCTCTCGAATGCGGTCGAAGGCGACGCGATAGGTGCGCGTGTCAGCACCATCTACCTTTCTGTCTCGCACCAATTCAGCGGCGCCCTCTCCCAAGTCGTCTGCGGCATCTTTCAAAAATGAGACTTCTGTGCCCGGTAGGGCATCCGCGACCATACGTGCAATGTCGCGTATTTGGAAGTTATCCTCCGCGCGGCCGGCGTTTAATATCGTGAGGCCACTTCCGCGTATGCGATGCAGCGCTCTCTCGATGGTGTGTGCCATGTCTTCCACGTGGATAAAAGGCCGCCAGGCGAGGCCATCGGAATTTAAGACGACACGTTTCGATGCCACCGCCATGCCGGCAAGCATGTTGATGACGAGATCAAGCCGGATGCGAGGCGAAAGGCCATATGCGGTGGAGAATCGGAGTGCGAGCGGGGTAAACGCATCGTCCGCAAGTGCCGCGAGATCTCGTTCGATTGCGAGCTTGTTTCGAGAATACGGTGTAATCGGGGCGACAGGACCGTCCTCATCGGTGAACTCTCCGGTGCCCGCGCCGTACACAGAGCAGCTGGATGCAAAAATAAAATCGAGGCCGAGCTCCTTGCACATGCCGGCAATCGCTTTCGCGTATCGCTGCGTCGGACCATAGACATCTTCCTCGCTCATCGTGCCGAATGGGTCGTTGGAAATTGCAGCGAGATGGACGACCGCATCGAAGCCCGCGAGGTCGGCCTGTGTAATGTCGCGCGCGTCTTTGATGATTGTCTCGTAGGATGGTGCATCGTAGAGCAACTCGTCCTTGAAAAAGCCTGTGTCGTAGCCACGTACCTCGTGTCCATGCGCGAGGAGGTATGGGCAGAGCACGCTTCCCACGTAGCCAAGCGATCCCGTAACGATGACCTTGCTCATGTAACTGAACGATACAAGTATTCGTCGAGTCCGACAATCTCGGGGTGCAAATCGAGGAGCGCGAGTGAAGCAGCCATCTCATCTTTATACGCGCTGTTGGTCAGCAAAATACGGTCTGTCGTATCACGCTTGATATCGCTCGGCAAAATAACTTCCTGTCCGGTGCGTGGAATGAACGTGTGTGCGCGACGCGGACTACTATCAATCACGACAGGTGTATCGGTGTACATGGCATCGATGAGATTGAGCAGCGTTGTGCCCTTGCCTGCTGCTCCCCAGAGAGCGCTTTTCTCAGTAAACATACATCGCATGTTCTTTACTAGGCTGGGCAGTGCCTTGGCAAAACGCTCAGATTGATCCTGCAATGCGCCGAGTGGGATACGCGTGCTCTGTTCATCTCCTGCCTCCGCAATGCATCGGATGTATTCACCGTCGAAGTCAAATTCGCACTCACGTACGCGGTATCCAAGCTGCGCGAGCATGTGAGCCATGGCGCGCCGAGAATAGTAGCTGCAATGCTCATACGAAAACGAATAGAATGAGTGACGCTCCGCAATCCACTCCCATGCGGGCACTTCTATGTATAGCAGCGGCTTCTGCCCGTCCGGTGGAATGAGCGAGCGGAGGAACGTGTACGGATTCGCGATATGTTCGAGCGTGTGACGAAGCACGAGCATATCAGGTGTTGGTGGCGCGTCGTTCGGCATGTAGTAGTCGCGAACGAGATGAATTCCTTCGAGCTCGGTCACTTCAGTCGGAATGGCGGGATCATATCCCCATAGTTCGGCCGAGACGTGCGGCCGCAGAGCCTCGAGAAATTCAGCTCCTCCGCACCCCACCTCGACAATGTGTTTCGCGTCAGCCGGCACGTGCGAGGAGACGTACTGCGCGATGTGCTCAATGTAGGCACGATAACGAGGTGAATGAGAGCGAGAATTCTCGTAATCCACCTGATAATTCATAATCGAGGCATCAAATGCCGCGTTGAAAGTAAAACCACATGAGCGACAAAACTTCGAATCAATGCGCCCGCTTCGCGCCGCAAGCGCGCTCGCGCGCGAGGGATGGCGCTCGAGGTTGTAGCATGGCATAGCGTCTTTTTGAAAGATGCCGAGAAGATCTGTAGATGTGCAGACGGGGCAGCTCATAGGAATCACATTGTAGCCTGCAAACCCGCATCAATCGAAACGCGTGCGCGCCAGCCGGTTGCGCGGGTGAGTGTTCGGGTGTTGGCGCGGAGTCCCGTCTTTTTCGCACCCTTCAGCTTCTGCACCGGTAATTTGAAGGCGCGCGCGATTGCATTCGCGATGTCACCCGTGCGCGTGAGTGAACCGCTGCCGATATCGTATGCGCCACCGTGCACGCTCTTCTCGGCGAGGAGTACAAGCGCTCGTGCGACGTCGTCGACGTACACGAAGTCATGGTATGCGTCGGGCTGTTTCGCCACTGGTGCTATCCCTTTCTTCGCATCGTTCATGAGCGCGGGGATGAGCGCGCCCGAACGCTTGCCAGGACCGTATACGTAGTACGGGAAGGTCCAGATGAACGACCCCCCAGATTTCTCTATGATCGTGCGCCCTTCTTTTTGCAGTTTATTTTTTGCCTCGACGAAATCGCGGTGATCGCCGTATTTACCCTCGCGTGCATGCTGCCAGCAGCTACCGGTGACAACCACCTTCGGCACCTTCATTCGTGCGAGTAGCTTGAAGAAAGCGATGCCCTCGCGCTTGTTCTTCGCGCTGAGTCGCTTTCCCAAATCGGGAATTCCTTCCCATGCCAAGTGAATGACCGCATCCGGCTTGAAGCGTGCGAGGGATACTTCTATTGCGCGGCGGTCGTTTAGGCGCCCTTTCAGGAGAAGTACGCGGTGCTTTCTCCGCTTTGCTTCGCGTACCACGGCTGTGCCAATAAAGCCGCTCCCGCCTGTAATAAAAAGCTTCATATCACCCCGTGTAATCGGGCCACGACGAATCCTTTTCCGAAATCACCGCCGGCGTACCGAGCGGCCAGACGAAATTGAAAGCAGGGTCATTCCAGCGGATGCCGGCTTCCTGTTCGGGTGAATAATATTCGGTCACGAAGTACTGCATTTCACAGTTGTCGGTGAGGGTCTGAATGCCGTGAGCAAAACCCTTCGGTACGATGATCATGTTTCTCTTTTCCGCCGAAATCTCAAAACCTTGCCACTTCTTGTAAGTCGGTGAATCCGGTCGGAGGTCGACCACAATGTCGTAAAAGACTCCGGTGAGCGCTTGCAATATTTTGTCCTCGGCCTTTGGTGCTTTCTGGTAGTGGAAACCGCGGATGGTTCCTCGCGTCTTATTAAAACCGCGATTAATGTGCACGATGTTAATCTCGTGACCATGCGCGAGGAATTCCTCGCGTGCGAAGTTTCGTGCGAAGTAGCCGCGCTCATCACCCTTCACTTCGAGCTCAAGCTCGAAGACTTCCTTAAATATCGTCGGCTTGAATATCATGCGAGCAGGGTAGCATGGGGTACGCGTTATGGCAGCTTGCGTGCAATGTCGAGTAGTGTTCGCGTCTCGCTTGCCAATTCGAAGCGACAGTCGGCCGCAGCAGCGGCCTGTGCATCAGTGTCGTTATCGCCAATGAAAAGTGCCTTGGTGAGATCAAAGTGGTGTTCTCGCGCCGCTTGGTAGAGCATGCCGGGCTGTGGCTTCCGACATTCGCAGGTCGAATCCCACCCATGCGGACAGTGGTAGATGTCGATGATGGTGATCCCATGCTCCTGAAGTGCCGTACTCATGCGAGCATGAATGTCTGAAAGACCTCCTTCGGAGAGCATGCCGCGCGCGATGCCGGCCTGGTTCGTCACCACGTAGAGTTCATAACCTTTTCGACTGAGCTCGACGAGACCTTCGACAGCATCTGGGAGAAAATGAAAATCCTTCCACGTCGTAATGTATTCGGCCTTCGGTGCGCCACGATTGATGACGCCGTCGCGATCTAAGAGCACGACTTTGCGCGGGCGCAAGAATTCGACTGCCTGTTCGAATCGTTCGATGGACCCGATGGTGTAGTACCGGTGATCGGTGAGAAAGCCCGCGAGCTGCTTCCGTGCAATGAGATCGGGCAGCACCGTACGTTCAAACGATGAATCGCCGTCGGGCAGCGCGGCGAGCGCAGATTTCTTGAGAATAAAAAAGCCTGCCTCAACACCGTTAAGCCCCTCTGCTGCCCGCTCTTTGTCGTAGATTTCGACGAAGCCATTCCCCCCGACGCGCGTGTTGTTTTTCGAATAACCGTCGGCATTTTTGTACACAGTCGCCGTGCCTGCGACACCGTGTGCGCGATGAAATGCGAGGAGGCGGTCGATCTTGAGTGGCCAGTAATTATCGCAATAGAGGAGAAGAAACTCTTCCTCAATATACTCGTGTGCGTGGCGGAGCCGTGCGCCGGTGCCAGCATCGACTCCTGCATCGTCGAAAGCGACGGTGAGGCCGAATCGCGATCCGTCTCCCACGTGATCCACAATCATCTGCCCGAGATGCCCGACGAGAATGAGCACGCGCTCGATACCGTTCGCTTTGAGGAGCTCGAGCTGATAATCAATAAATGCTTTCCCATTTACTTCAACGAGTGGCTTCGGCCTGTCGGCCGTGAGCGGCATGAGCCGCGTCCCTTTGCCCCCCGCAAGGATGATGGCCTGCATACATTAGCGGCGGCGCATCTCATCGTCGATGGCTCCAATGTCTTGCAGGTGCGCGATTTGTTTCAATCGCACCGTGTCGCGACCGCGGAACATCTCCTCGGTCATATTGATGTGTTTAAAGAAGTCGACGAGCTCCGTGCCACCTTTGTCGAGATTCCACTCGGGTCGGTAGTAATCCGCTAGCACTGTGAGAATCTTTTTGAATGAGACACGATAGCTGCGATTGTCCGTGTGTTCGCCGGTGAATACGAGCGAGGAATTCGGCACGGCGCGTTGTGCTGCTTCGGCGAGCTCGCGCACTGTGTAATTGCCGTTGGGGACACCGACGTTGAAAGATTCGCCTCCGACGAGAGTGCTCGGCGCCTCGATAGCCACGATAAAAGCGAGTGAGACGTCGCGCACGTGTACGACGGGGCGCCACGGAGAGCCGTCGCTTTTCACCTCAATTTTCCCGGTGGTATATGCGCAGCCGACAAAATTGTTGAATACAATGTCGCTCCGAAGCCGCGATGATGCGCCGAAAACCGTCGACGGTCTCATGCAGATAACAGTGAAGCTGTCGTCGTGCAGTGCTTTGATTGCAACCTCCGCTTCCCATTTGGTGCGCGCGTATGAGGTGATTGCGTGCTGTGCGTTGCCGGTCGCTTCCTCGATTTCGGCATTCGGATCGCCGACGCCGTACATGCTCTGTGATGATGCGTATACAAAGCGCTTCACCCCCGCCGCTTTCGCCATCTCTGCAAAACGAATCGTCGCATCGCGATTGATTTCCTCTGTAAGACCGGGCGCGAGTTCGCCCAAGGGATCATTGGAGAGCGCCGCAAGGTGAATGACTGCATCGATGTCTGTAAAATCCTCCGGCACTGCATCGCGTGTATCTTTCGTGATTTGTTTTGTGGGCTCCGGCACGGGCGGGAGCGCTACATCATCGTAGTAGCCGATGTCGTAGCCGACGACCTCGTGCCCGCGCTCTTCAAGAAGCGGGGTGAGCACGCACCCGATGTATCCGCGATTGCCCGTCACCAAGACTCTCATACGATGCGCCCCGTCTCAGCCATGTAGGTGAAGGCCTGCTTGAAATACTTGACCATCATGTGGAGGAGCGCATCGTGCACGCTCTCAACCACCTCGTATTCGCCCTTCGGAGTCTTCACGAGGACTTTAGCGTCAGCGAGCTCGTTGAGCTTTCCACCGTCGAAGCCCGACATCCCGATGACGGGTACGTGATGCTTTTTCGCGAGCTCAACCGCCTTGATGATATTGATGGAATTGCCCGAGCTTGATATGGCAATTACCGCATCGGACTCCTGGATGTAATTCTGCAAAGGTCCCGCAAAGACCATATCGTAGCCGATGTCGTTGGCCCACGCGGTAATCTCGGACTCGCTCGACGGCAATCGCACTGCCTGGAATCGACGTTTATGGAGCTCGAGATTGTGGCTGAAAACGGTTTTGTTGAGATCGGAAACGAAATGCGTCGCGAGCGCGAGCGACCCGCCGTTGCCGAAGACATAGATGCGGCCGTTGCGTTCGTAGACGCCCTGCAAAATCGCAAGCGCTTTCTCGATCTCCTTCGCAGGCACAGCATCGAGTGCGTTCGCGACCTGTTTCTTAAAATCTTTGATGAATGTTTCCATACTATTGTTGATGAATGATCTCGACGCCGGAGTGAGCAAATGAGAAGGGGATGGCACCCGCATTTTCGAGCGCGTGCTTCTTCGCGCCCGCATCGAGCGCCTTGGTGACTGGAGCTCGCTTCGAGGGCTCGATGACGAAGAGGAGACAGCCGCCGCCGCCGGCACCGAGGAGCTTACCGCCCCACGCGCCTGCTTTCAGCGCGCGTGCGTACAAATCGTCTATCGCCGGATTCGTAATGTGCGGCGCGAGCGTCTTTTTGGCTTTCCACCCACTATCGAGCATGCGCGCGAGCGTACGCAGGTCGCCTGCTTCGAGCGCCTTCTTGAAGGGGGGCACGGAGGCCGCCATTTTCTCGAGCGTCTTTCGGTGTGCTGC
>CAYGFN010000006.1:0-23958 GCA_964349145.1 uncultured Candidatus Saccharibacteria bacterium | reverse complement strand
TTCCTCAAGATGCTCGCACCATTCGCACCGCACCTTGCGGAAGAGCTCTGGATTCTTCAGGGCAACAAAACGTCGATCCATCTCGAAGCGTGGCCACACTTCGATGAAAAGTACCTCGTAGACGAGTCTGTCACAATCGCAATACAAATAGATGGGAAGACTCGCGGCGAAGTCTCCGTGTCTCACGATGCCGACAAAGCTGCTTCCGAAGCTGCTGCGCGCGAAGCAGTCTCATCGCGCCTTGAAGGCGTTGAGATTGCGCGTGTCATCGTGGTCCCGGGCCGTCTCGTCAACTTCGTCCTCAAGCAATAGTTTCCCCTATAAATTAAATATCATAGTTCGTTAATTATGCGGTCGCACAATTAACGCACTACGGTAATTAGGAGCGTTTGAAGATTTTGAGGCCCGTCGAGGAGTCCTCGAGGGTGTACCCGAGAAGTGCGATTTCATCACGCAAAGTATCCGCATCCTCCCATTTCTTTTCCGCACGCGCTGCCTGTCTGCGCGCAACCAAATCAGCAATCTCAGGTGAGAGGTCGGTAAGTGCGACTTCTTCGCCAAAGAGGGAAACCTGCATCGTAGCTGCGCGCTCGTCTTCATGCGCGAGGCCGAGGCCGAATACCCGATCCGCGTCTAGTACGGTGGCGCGGATATCCGCCGGTGAGAGACTTCCATCCTTCACAAGCTCCCAGATGATTGCGAGCGCGCCCGCCGTGTCGAGATCGTCATTGATGCGCTCGTGAATGCGCGTACGGTAAGCCTCTATGATTGAGCCCTCCGCAGGCGCTGCGTCGACAATCGAGCGAAGCTTGAGGTACGCTACTTGAGCAGCATCGAGCGCCTGCCAGCTAAAATTCTGTGACGCGCGGTAGTGAGCCGTAAGAAGTAAATAACGAAAGGCGATGGGATGGTACTTCTCTGAAATATCGGGAGAAAGATACAGTACGCTCCCCGCAGATTTTGCAATTTTGCCACCATCGATTTGCAAGTGTGCTCGATGCATCCAAAATCGCGCAAACGGACGTTTGCCTGTTGCGCTCTCCGATTGAGCAATCTCATTGTTGTGATGAATCGGGATGTGCTCAATACCACCCGTATGGATATCAATACGCTCACCGAGCAATGCGCGAATCATCGCTGAACACTCGATGTGCCAGCCGGGAAATCCCATGCCCCACGGCGAGTCCCACCCCAAAGAGTCGGACGATTTCCACAGCACGAAGTCCGTCGGATGCCGCTTCGACGAGCGCCCAGCCACGCGCGCCTCTGAATCCGCGCTGTGGAGGCCGCCAAGCTCACCGTAGTGCGGGTATCGCGTCGTGTCGAAGTACACGCCGTCATCACCGCGGTAGGCGTACCCCTTTTCCTCAAGCGAATGAATCATCGCTATCTGCGCTGCAACGTAGTCGCTCGCGTAGGGGAATTTAATGCGACGCGTATCGATGTGCAATCGCTCCAAATCTTCAAGAAAAAGTGCCGCGTACTTATCGGCAAGCGCGCGCATATTTTGCATCGTGGGAGCGAGACCTTCACGCTTGAGCCCGATGGTCATCTTATCGTCGCCCTCATCACTGTCCGACGAGAGGTGGCCAAAGTCAGTAAAGTTGATGACCTGCTTTACGCGATAGCCGTTGTATTCAAGTGTCCGTCGCAAAACATCGGCAAAAACAAACATCGAAAGATTCCCAATGTGCTGCGGGCCGTAGAGAGTGGGACCACAGTTGTACATACGCACGACGTGGTCCTTCTCGAGAGGAGTGAATACTTGGAGAGCCTTGCCCAGCGAATTGTAAAAATAGAGCGGTACCGTCTCGCTCACGAGTGTTGCAGCGCCGCGCTTGCCAAAGGGCCAGAATCGCATGGGTCTATTCTACTATTTTCTCTCGACAATACTACGCGCGTACACGCCGAGACTAGATCCAGTTCTTCTTCTTGAAGAAGGCAAACATGACAGTCGCGGTAGCGACCATGATTCCGATAACAATCCAGAAGTCGTATGGCATGTTATGAAGCGGGTTGTGCACGCTGTCCATGTCGAGAATGATGGCAATAAGAGAGAGCGGGAAGGTGACGAATGCCATAATGGTAAAAATCTTCATGGTCTCGTTCTGCTTGGTCGTGAGAAGCGAGTTGTTGGTCTCGCGAAGCTCATGAAGCGAATCAGTGTTGCGCATGATGTGATTGTGAACGCGATAGTATTCGCCCTCGAGTGCGCGAATAAACGGACGGAATTCATCCCCAAAGAATGCCGCACCGTCGGCGTCGAGACTCTTCCATACATCCCGGTGCGGTTCGATGGTTTGGCGGAGATTCAAGAGGTTGCGCGCTGCACGCGATATGGCACTCACCATGGCTATCTGGTGCTCTGAAAAGATATGCTCCTCGATATTCGAGAGTTCTCGGCGTACGTATTCCACCTCGTGCTCCACGGCTCGATACAATCGCTTCGTAAGGTAGAAAAAGACGTGTCCTGCGCTGTCGCCCTCGACGCCCATTTCGAGCGCCGCGTTGACCTCAAAGACTTTCGTAAACTTCTGGAGTGGCTCGACAGTATCGTAATGAGTCGTAATGAGGAATGAGCGACCTACCACGAAGTCAATTTCCTGCTCACGATGTTTGTGCGCGTGCCGAACGGCAGGGAAGTGCAGTATGAGGTACACGTAGTTGTCACGAATGTCTACGTGCGGACGAAGCGACGGAGCCAACATTTCCTCTGCGGTGAAAGCATCCAGATTGAATTCAGCTGCCACATCGATGACTTCTTGGCGGGTGGGATTTTCAAGGTCGATCCACGTGATGCCATTGTGTTGATATCGAGATTTCATGCGCAAAGTATACCGCGCCCAGTGAGCCTCATTTTCATAGTGCAGGTAGTGTGCAATAATTCTGCGCATGCATCAGCGCGCCTCCCTCTCTCTCCGTGCCGCAGTCGGCTACATGATGCTCTTCCTCGTGGTGGGGCTCGGCTCCGGTTATTTCATTGCCCGTGCGAGCACCGGAGGCGGCATCGGATACGATCTCTCGCAACCCCAGTCGGTAGACTTCTCTCCTGTGTGGAAGGCTTGGCACATTATCGATGAGCGCTTCGTGCCGACTGCCGTCGCGAGCTCGACGCCGTATGTGGCGAGCTCGACCGCCGAGTCTGCTGAAAAGCGCGTCTACGGCATGATTAGCGGTCTGGCCGACTCGCTCGATGATCCGTACACATTCTTCCTGCCACCAGCCGAAAATGAGCAATTCACCGAAACCATGAGCGGCCTCTTTGAGGGAGTCGGTATGGAAATAGATATAAAAAGCGGCGTGCTTACGGTGGTCTCGCCCATCAAGGGCGCTCCTGCGTATCGGGCGGGCATCAAAGCGAGCGATCTGGTGCTGAAAATTGACGGTGAAGCCACCCAGGGCCTCTCGGTCACAGAAGCGGTGAAGCGCATCCGCGGACCGAAGGGTTCGCAGGTGGCGCTCACGATTATGCGAGAAGAGTGGACAGCACCGCGCGAGATTAAGGTCACGCGTGATGTGATTAATGTCCCGACGGTGATTACCGAGCAAAAGGATAACGGCGTCTTCGTGATTACGATTGCGACATTTGCGGCGAACTCATCTGAACTTTTCCGTACAGCGCTCCGCGAATTTATTGTTTCAAATTCCACAAAGCTCATACTCGATGTGCGCGGTAACCCCGGCGGGTATCTCGATTCTGCCGTCGACATGGCGAGCTTCTTCCTGCCGGCCGGTGCTGTCGTCGTCACGGAAGACTACGCAGGCAACGCGTCCAACATCGTGCATCGCTCGAGTGGGTACGATGTGTTCAATGACAATCTCAAGATGGTGATTCTCGTGGATCGCGGGTCTGCATCAGCGTCAGAGATCTTGGCAGGAGCCTTGCGCGACCACGGCATAGCGAAGCTCATCGGGACCAACACGTTCGGCAAGGGCTCGGTACAAGAGCTCGTGGAAATTACACCGGGGACATCGCTCAAGTTGACCGTCGCGCAATGGCTCTCGCCGGGCGGGGGCCACATCCCTCTCAGCGGTATTACGCCCGATATTGTCGTCGAAATGACTGAAGAAGATGTGAAAGACGGCAAGGATCCGCAGATGGCGCGAGCGATTGAGATAGTGAGCGGAAAATAGGGGACTTGTCCCGCCCTTTCTTGCGTTGGCGCTCTCGGCGAATGTCGCGCGCGCAGTTGTCGCATTGCGCACAGGCACATATTGGTATAGAAAGAGCGGGATGAAGGTACTGATGCTCAAGGATGTAAAAGGCGTCGCTCAGCGCAACACGGTGAAGGAAGTCTCGGATGGCTACGCATTGAATTTCCTCATTGCGCAGGGTCTTGCTGTGCAGGCGACACCGGAGAAGCTCGCACAGCTCGAGAGTCGCAAAAAAGCGGAGTCGCTCGAGAGTGCGGCGCAGCAAGCGCAATGGGACGCAATAATCGGCAAGATTCAGAGTGCAACAATCGAGGTTGCGGTGCGTGCGAATCCCGCGGGACATTTGTATGAACAGCTCGCTGCGCAGGTCATCGCACAATCACTGCAGCAGGCGTACGGCGTGAAAATCCCGACTGACGCTATCGTCCTGGATGCTCCCATCAAATCACTCGGCGAGGTGCGTGTGCCTGTGAAGCTCGGAAATGCGCACGCGAAGATGACCGTGCGCGTGGTCGCTGCGAGCAAGAAATAACACTCGAACAGAAAAGGGCTCCTCTCGGAGCCCTTTTCTGATTTGAAATTAGTTTACACGACGTCTACCACGCGGCGCGTGACCGTGCGACCGTCAAAATTGGTCTTGCGAGCTGAGCGGAATTTGACCGTCCCTGCCGACATCGCAAAAAGCGTATGATCTTTGCCCATGCCGATGTTCTTGCCCGCCATAATCTTGGTGCCGCGCTGGCGCACAATGATTTGTCCGACGGCAACCGCCTGACCATCAGCGCGCTTCACGCCGAGATACTTCGGGTTTGAATCGCGTAGGTTTTTGGTTGTTCCACCTGCTTTTGTATGTGCCATAGTGTGTGAATTGACGCTTTTCGAGACGCTTTCGCGTATACAATATGCGTGTGCAGAGGATACAGGAATGGTGGCCGAAAATCAAGGTCCTCGCGGAGGATCTCGTAGGGGAGTGGGGGCTCTATGCCCTAGTAATTGCGCTCTCCTTGGCTTCCTTTGGCCTCGGCAGGCTTTCTGCTCTGGAAGGCGTTATGCCCCGTATACAGGTCATGGAGGCCACTCAAAGCGCGGGAGCAGGGTCGATTACCCGCGGGGGCATGGTGGTCGCAAGTCGGACAGGGGAAATCTACCACTTTCCGTGGTGCTCGGGAGCACTCCGCATCCTGCCTCAAAATCAGCGGACATTCTCCTCGGCTGAGGCCGCGCGAGCGGCGGGGCTCCGACCGGCCTCGAATTGCAAGGGTTTGGAGTAGGGAAACCCGCACGCATCCTCTATGCACCACGTCACGACGCTGCGGCGTCGTGTCCGGGCATAACTCTTGAGATTCCCTGGTGGGACTCTCAAGGTTATACTGCTCCCTATGATAGTCCTTGATGTCGAAGCATCCGGCCTCGATCCGGTGAAGAATTCCGTCCTTTCGGTCGGCGCGCTTGATTTGGCGAATCCGACGAATCGCTTCTACATGGAATGCCGCGTCTGGGACGGAGCACACATCGAAGATGAGGCGCTCGCCGTGAATGGATTCACGCGCGATGAGTGCCTCGACAAAAGCAAGCCGTCGGAAGCGGATCTCACTCATGCCTTTAAAGATTGGAGCGTCTCCGTCGAGGAGCGCACGTTTGCCGGTCAAAACGTCTCGTTTGACAGAGATTTTATGAATGAGGCGGCAATACGTGCAGGACACACCGATTGGCCATTCGCTCATCGCACCATCGATACGCACACACTCTGCTACATGCACATGATTACGCGCGGCACGCAGCCACCGACCAAGAATCATCGCTCGGCCTTGAATCTCGATGCGGTACTTAATTATTGCGGTATTCCGGAAGAGCCGAGCCCGCACAATGCGCTCACGGGAGCGCTCTGTCATGCGGAAGTAATCGCACGCCTCCTCTACGGCAGGAAGCTGCTCCCTGAATTTACGCAGTACGACATTCCGTGGAAATAGCGGTGTGCGACTGACGTTTTTTTTGACATCCTGTACAGCGCAGGGAGCTGGTGGCATAGTTATTTTAGGTGCCGTTGGCACAGAGAAATATCGAAAGGGGGCATTCATGACGAAGCTCACACAATGGACGCAAGCTCGCGCATTCGAGCACACGGTTCTCGAGGGCATGAGGCTGTGGTGCGAATACTTGTGGTCGGCGCTCTCGCCGGAATTGCGCGTATTCTACCGCTCGTACACTCCTCGCCGCGGCGACCGACATCGCAAATTCTTTTGGCATCCGGAAGACGTAGCGCGGGATGCGCGATTTAGCGAGAAGGAAGTGGAGCAGTTCCAGGTAGCTGCCGAGTTCTACCGCTTTATACATGGGGCTGCACCGTACGAACCGTGCACCATGAACCGTGACGACGCGTCGATGCTCTTCCGCAATCTCGCGCTTCTGCGATGCCGCATGAATGAGAGCGGCACGCTCGCCGACATGCATCACTATTTCTTCATAGAGCTTGCCGAGCGAAGGGAAATCCAGCGGCAGCGCTATGTGGAGATGTGCAGCTTCATGAACGAGCCGGATCCGTTGCTTGCGATTATTGCGGAACAGCTCGTCAATGTCCAGCAGATGGTAATGCTCGGCGCTTCGCAGGAGGTCATCGATCGTGAGTACGCGAAGGCCGGCGGCAAGCCCGGCGAGCGCACACTTCACGAACGGGCCATGCACATGCTCACGGACAACTTCAAGGTGTCCTCAGCGCGGGTGCATGAAATAGAACTCATCCTGTTTGAGCTTCAGCAGGTGAAGTGGCGCAAAGCATTGGAGTACCTTATGCGGCACGAGGCGCGAATGCGGAAGTGCGACCCCGATGATCCGATACAGTTGCCCGACTTGGTGCTGCAGAGGGCCGGCTTCATCGAGATGAAACCGCGCGTCGGCAAGCTCTCGGTATTCGCACGCGACTATCCCGAGCCGACCGAGGAGCCGTTCCCGATAATCTCTCGCGAGCTCATCCACTGCGATTACTACACAGCGGGAGCACTGCAAAAGGCGGTGTGCCCGACTGAAGCACGCGCGTGATCGCGAAAGCCAACATCTCGACCGGCGGCCACCTCGGCCGCCGTTCTTTTTATAAAGACACGAGCGCCCAGTGGGCGCTCGTGTAATCTTCCGCTGTAGCCTCGGCTATTCATCTTTGTCGTGCCCGAGACGGAAGCCACCGAAGAGTTTGAGATCCCCCAAGCCCTTACCTTTGGACTTTGAGTGCTTGGAAGATGTCGCGTGATCGTCATCATCGTGCTTGCCGTTATCGTTTGCGTGCTCGCTCTTTTGCGAGCGCACCTCGATGCTCGTTGCCGCGATGATGGTGCCGTCAGCGTTGGGAGTCCCCGTAATCACTACCTTTTCTCCAATTTGCAGAGAGGCGAGTGTTGTCGGTTGTCCGCTGCGCTTTACGGTCGTCGACGCTGTCGTTTGTACTGTGAGCGATGTGTTGCCGTGCGAGATGACGAATGAGCCCGCTCCGGAGTTCACGCTCGTGATCGTACCCGCGCCAAAGTGGCGAAACGGCTTCGCGATCATCTCACGAATCTTGGTAGCCGCAACGGTAAGGACTGAGCCGGTGCTCGATGCGAGCATGCCGCTAAATGCTACCTTGTCACCGAGCTTGATGTTGGTCGTGGTAGCCGTCTTCTCGCCATCTGCGGAGGTTTTGGTAGTCGCTGAGACGTTGACGACCCAGTTCATAACGACGCTGCCGATTGTCGTCATGGCGTGCACGACGCCACTCGATACGGCGGTCACGTTGGCACCGATGACGCGTACGATGCCGCTAGGGCTGATAAACACGCCCGCTGACTGCTCAGCCTGCAGCGACTGTGCGCTTGCGGCGAACGGCATAATCATGAGGAGCGATGCGATACCTACAGAACCCATGACAGTTTGAATGCGTTGCATAATGAAGTGTTTAGCTTAGTAATATATGAGAGGTATGAC
Source organism: uncultured Candidatus Saccharibacteria bacterium (assembly GCA_964349145.1). Lineage (GTDB taxonomy): Bacteria > Patescibacteriota > Minisyncoccia > Phycocordibacterales > UBA2100 > UBA10103. Next base: position 15,852 of record CAYGFN010000006.1, on the reverse strand, counting down.
CCTCTCGTAGCTTGGAGACGAAGCATGCAAAAAATCATTACCGCTTGCCGAAGCGCGTACAGTGACATACCGTATAGGGATAGAGGGGAGCGTGGCTCATGGGCGTAATCATCGATACACACGCTCGTCATCAGTATGGGACGCAACACCACAGCTCATTCAGAAAAAGCATTCACGGATGCCTTCGAGGCACACGCTGATGCGCTCTTTCGGCACGCCTCTTTCCGCTTAAGCGATCGAGAGCGTGCATACGACCTCACGCAGGAGACCTTTTTGAAAGCATGGGATTATGTCGCGGGCGGGGGAATCATCAAGCAGCATAAGAGCTTTTTGTACCGGATCCTGCACAACCTCATCATCGATGAGTACCGCAAAAAGAAATCCGGCTCGCTCGATGAGCTGCTGGAAAATGAGGCTGCCGCTCCGGCTGTCGAGATGCTGCTCTCGGAGGGAAGTGTCCGCGAGACAGAAGAGGCGTACGATGAAGTCCTGCTCGTTGAGCGGATACAAGCACGCATCACGGAATTGCCCGATGACTATCGTGTCGCGCTCACACTGCGCTTCATTGATGGTCTCTCGACCGGAGAGATTGCTGAGACTGTCGGAGTATCCGAAAATGTTGTCTCGGTGCGCATCCATCGAGGCGTCACGAAATTGAGAGCACTCTGTAATCTATGAAAGACATATTTCACACACATTTGAAGAAAGCGGGGGAGGGTATCTCTCTCACGCCTGAAGAGCGCGAGCGCATGAGAGGCGCGGTGTATTCGTACATGGCGATGAAGCCGCTTCGCGGGCCTGCCTCGCCGGAGCCACGTGGCTCGTTCGGCTGGATATTCTCACCGCGTCCGGTAGCGGCCGTCTTGGTGCTCGGATTTTTTATATCATCGGGCGGCATCTCATATGCAGCGGAGGGCGCGGTGCCGGGAGATTTGTTGTACCCCATCAAGACAGAAGTGAATGAGCCACTGAAAGGTGCGCTCGCTCTCACCAGCTCTGCGAAAGCAGCGTGGGCTATCGAAGTGGCCAGCACGCGCGTGAGCGAGGCCACCTCGCTCGCCGCGGAGGGGAGATTGAGTACGACCACACAGCAGCGACTGCAGGCGAGCTTCCAGAAGCACGCCGCACTCGCCACCGAGCGACTCGGGGAAGAGGCAAGCTCGAGCCCCGAGGCAAGCGCAGAGACGGCCACCCGCTTCGAGGCGCAGCTCTCGGAGTACGAAGCGGTGCTCGAAAAAGTGGGCAGAGCAAAAGGCGTCGACGTCGCCGAGCTTCTCGCATCAGTGCACAGCGAAAGCAAGCAGGTCGCACGCGTGCGAGCCACAGCCGAATCTCGCATCACCCCAGCGCGAGATTATGATGGCGCCGCCAATCGCATGCGCAGGGCCGCACGCAACCAGCTCGATACTTCCATCGAGCTTGCTCGCACGGTCTCGCAGAGCCTCTCGTCATCGTCCGCGCAAACTGTCTCTACATCGCTCGACGACGCTGAAGCTAAAATTTCCGAAGGAGAAGATCTCAGTGAGAAAAAGGATAATCCCGAAGCGCGCGAAGCATACCAAGATGCGCTCACCGCAGCCGAGAAACTCGGTGTGTATTTGAAGACACGCGCGGACATTCGCGCACGCACAGGCCGCAGCGTCGACGACTTAGATCGCGACGATAATACGTCAAAAAATATCCGCGGACGGGATGACAGCGACCTCGAGGATGACGACGAACTGCTCATCAAAGTAATCGGTCGTTAAGATTGCGCGCGATGTCCCCGCCGCTCGGGTAGGGGAGATGCGCAACAGTTATGTGCGCAACGCACTAGACAGCGCTATAAACAGATGGCATAGTCTTCGAAGCCCGAATGTCTCGGGGGAGGAAAGCCAGTGAGCGAGACCAACGAAACTTCACACGTGCAGCCCGGCCTGCGATTCAGGCTCAATGCGTCCGCGACGGTCACACCCGATATGATCCGTGCAGAGGCGCGGAAGCGCTACGGCCTCGGCGTCCACACCAACGCCCGAATGGGGCCGATGACCGTCGACAAGGACGGGAAGTCGCTCGTCTGGCCCCTCGAGGCCATCGACGACAAGGTCTTGCAGGGCGAGTTCAAGACGCCGTTCCCGGCGTACGGATGCGTGATCTACTTCGGTCACTTCAAGGAGGAGGGCTGAATTGGATGCGCATCTGACCGAGCGGCTTCGCTCGCATCGCAATCTTACCGGCTGGTGGCAGGACTGGGGCGTCTTTGTCATCGAGCTCACTGACGGCGCTGATGTCTCAGCGATCCCTAGGGGGTACGAGCTGAAAGGTCGAACGCTCCGCTTCTATGGCTCGTGCCAGTCGCCGTACGCGCACAATGACGACAAAATCCGCGTAACGCTCGCGGCGCTGTCGAGCCTACTGCTCCTCAAGCACGCCGACGTGAAGTGGATGTGGCGCTGTGAACCGACACGCGGTGCCGAGCCCGAACTCCGACCGCTGTGGGTCAATGAGGCCCACCGCCCCAAATGATCTTCGACCAAGGTGGTGAGCCGCACAGGTGCGGCTCTTTCCATTTCTGGATTTCAAATATAAAAGTAGAGCCCCTCAGAAGCTCACGTCCATGCCGATTTGGAGCCGGGCGCGACGGGAGCTACTGAGGGGGAGAGACGCCAAAAAAGGCATCAATCTCTAGTGGGCACGCTTCCGAGCACATAGGCGTAAGAAGGCCGACTGCGAATAATTATATTCAACTTTCGAAAGCTGTGAAGCTCCCGCGCCCCTCGCGCACCGGTCTTTTAGCGAACATATTGGATTTGAAACGGTGTAAAATGGGAGCGATGAAACATTCTTTGCCCTTGCGTAGCAATCTATGACAGCTGAATTCTTGGGCTCACTTTTTATCACCTGCGTGATAGCAGCGTGTGGCCTCTACGTATTGACCCATGTCACGATGCTGGCGACCCGCTTACAAAAGTTATATATTCGTGCAGCTTCTCAAAGAACTAATAAATACGGACTTTTTGTTTTTGATCCAAAAACTTGGGAAGGGCCCTTTGCCCGGTTCGTGTTCAGAGGCGCGGTCATTTTTTTCGGAGTCTGGCTATTAATAGTTGCATACACTGCAGGCTTCGGCCCCGTTGTTTTCTAGTCCCGAGCTTCCCGAATTGATGTCTTCTTTTCATTATCCAACCCTACCGGGGCAGGGGACTCTACCCCGTTTCCAGAAAAATATTTTTGTACGAAATATAAATTCGCTACAGAAATATCGGAGACAGATCTTCCAAGAAAAAGAGGAGAAGAAAAGAGCGGGGAGGGTATTGACGAGGTGCTTTTGCGACGTGGCGTAATATGCTCGGGAAGCCTAGGTAGCACGTCGCACAATATACCTTTCCCGACGTATGCCCAGGTACAATCTGGTCAGAAGCCGAAGATTCAGCTAGAGTCAAGATCGCCTCCACGATGAGATCGACACACCCATCGTGTAACTCACCAAATCGGCTCTCAGGTCATTTATTTAAATAGGTCTGATCCCCTGGTTCATTGTCGCCCTCTCAGGGCTGGCTTCGATATGGGTCAAGGTCAAGATTGGCTTGCGGATCCCCTACCGTTTTTTTCGAAAATTTGGGGGAGTCACACGTCTCTTTCTAAGCGTCGAATTTTGCAATGCGCTGCTTAAATTCGGTCTCCGTACAGATCGTAATGTGACTTGGAACAGGCACCTTTTTATTCTTGAGAAGTTTATCGATGTCGACTTGTGCGATATTTGAGCCGATGGCGACAAAGTATGTTTTGTAGGGCAAGTTCGCATACCGTTTTAACTTTATGTTTACTATGCCGGTTAAGTTGTACAACGATTCGGCGTAGAAGACGTCAACGACTACTGAAAGTCTTTTAGAATCTTTATGATAAATAAAGAAGTCGCTCGCGATGTTGCCAGGCCGGATACGTTTCTGCTCGTGGACTCGATTTTCCGAAAAATGGGATATCAGGTAATTATAAAATTCTTCTTCATATTTATATGACCGCGCTATCGAGCTCTTGGCGACCTTTGAGCGGGTCTCTCCTTTCGTAAAATCGTTAGGACCGTCAAGGCCGAAGACGCGCCTGAACTCTGGAAGTCCACCTTTGTATCTCCTCTGAAGTTGTCGCGCGGTCGGTAAGTATGCACATTTATCAAATTCCCTGGCGCTAGGGTAACGACCGTGCTCAGTCTTGAACTGCTCAAGCCCTTGTCGAATACGCTCTTCAGTCCACGCAATAAGCGGCGCCATATCCATAGCATAATATATTTCTACGGCAGCTGGTTCCTAACCCATCATTTATGCCCTCTAAAATGCCTCAGGACGAATTCTCTGGCCGGGTCTTCCCCAAGCCTCGGGTCCCGATTTCCGGATCCGGGTCCGGGTTTAGGCGGCCTAAGGCTAGAAATGCTCTGTCAGTCCCCCACCGAAAAAACCGGGAAAATCGGGGGAGTCGGATTTCCAAAAAGATGCTAGTGTTGGAGCACCAGCGGTCGTATGTGGCTGTTGGTGCCCCGCCTTGGCTCACGGGCCGAGGCTCAGATCGTGGAGATGCCGATGAAAACCCAGTTCTGGACCGAATAGGCGCTAGAGAGCCTGTTGAGGTCCGAGGCTGCCGAAAACGAACCTCCCACGTAAACCCAGCAGAGGTTGTGGGCCACGCGTAATCCGATCACTGCGATCGGACCAAGTACCGGAAGTGCGTGACTAAGGGCTACGGCCCTTTGTCCTCTAACCAACGCATTTCTTTGACGAAGCCTGCCAGTCACAGGCTTCGCTTTTTTGTGATGTACATGTAATCAGCCGACGGCGGGAATGGTTCCCGGCGTCGGCTGTGATGGTCCACCACGCGATCTTAGCGATCGTGCAGCAGCTCGAGATCTTCGATCAGCTAGTACGGCTCATCGTGGCAGACGTGATCCCAGTACGTGATGGCATAGCCCTCCGCCTTGGCGAGGAGCGGCGGCAGCACCAGCGCTATCGGGAATCCCCCGATTTTGCTGAGTGCGAGGCCAATCACGATCAGGCACGTCGTGAGGATGTCGACGATGATGACGCTGAGCTCAGCGCTTCCGTAATCGCCGGGCCGCATCGCGTACGCCATGCTGTATGAGGCGATGAAGAAGATGGCGACAACGGCGGCGATGTAGGCGATGAATTCTGCGAACAAGCCCATGACACGTTCTCCCAAGGTTCAGCCGATGCCGGGAAATTCCCGACACCGGCCGTATGCTGCCGCGACTACGAGTCGTTAGCGGCGAAATCTTCATTCGCGGGTTCGCGGTGGTAGCCCTGCTTGCTGGCGACCAGGCCGCCGATGCCAGCGCCGCCGAAATATGCGACGGCGCAGACGAGCCCGGGCCACGACGGCAAAGGCGTCGGCAAAACCGAGAGTGCGATCCAGATGAGGATCGCGAGATTTGTCGGCAGCGCCATCAACTGAATCGGAAACGTGGCGCCTGAGTAGGCGTGGTTCTTGTTGCGGGTCAGGTACACGCACATGTACCCAAGCCAGAAAACGATTAAGCAGATTGGCAGCAAGAGCAGCGTGATGCCGACGTTCAACATGTGAGTACCCTCCTGACATATGATTACAACACAGAGGCAGATATGTCAATACGTCACACAATAATCCGGTTGCTTGCGAACTGTGAGCAGCGTAGACTCTTGCGCAGGATGGCCGCCAAGCATTCCCCCGCTCCGGGCGGTGCATCCGCTGGGCCTATGCCCACCCCGAGCGCTCGCCCCAAACTCCGGTTTCAGTCTGGAGGAGCGCTCGGGTTACTTTTTTATATATACTGCGCACATGCGCTACGCGGATCGCATCAAGTTGATTCTTACCACCAAGGAGAGAGCACTGTTCAAGCGGCTCTCGACGCCGATTAAGATTCAGGATTACCTCGACACGCTTCCGATAAATTTTGAAGTGACAGGAGAGACGTACCTTTCACCCCGTCTCGTGTTGCAGCGGAAGACCGCGCACTGTATGGAAGGCGCGCTACTCGCTGCTGCGGCGCTCGCGTATCACGGTGCGAAGCCCCAGCTGCTCGATTTGCAGACAGCTGCCGAAGATGATGACCACGTGGTCGCACTCTTCCAGCAGGGCGGTCGCTGGGGTGCGATATCGAAAACGAATCACGCGATTCTCCGCTATCGCGATCCGGTGTACGCCTCAGTGCGCGAGCTCGCACTCTCCTACTTCCATGAATATTTTCTCGAGGAGAACGGCAAAAAGACGCTGCGTGCGTATTCTGCACCGTTCGATCTCTCGCGATTCGCGCCGGAGAAGTGGATGACGGCTACGGAGGATTTGGACTGGCTCGCAGGGGAGCTCGATTGGAGTCGTCACTTCCCTATCGTCTCGAAGAAAGTTTTGCGTGCATTGCGACCCGCTTCGAAAGTTGAGCGTCGCGCGATAAGTCTCACTGAGTGGACACGAGGCGGTCGTTCGACAGGCTCACGATAGACAAGCGATTATAGGTACGCCATTGGATTTAGATAGCCGGATAGAGGCACAATCGGCATCGTCGCCTTTGAGCACGCCGTCGCGGATTTTGTAGCGCTGCCGAGCGTAACGATTTGTGTCGCAGACGAGACGTACACACCGAAGTGCAGGTGCGGACCGGTTGCGTATCCGGTCTCACCCGCGTAGCCGAGGAGCTGGCCGGTCGCGACCACCTGCCCCTGCGCGACATCGATTTGCGAGAGATGCGCATACATCGTGTTGAGGCCGTTGGAATGCTTCACCATCACCCACTTGCCGAATGAGTAGCAGCCGCGCACGGAGTCCGTGTTGCCGGTGCCAATCACGGTGCCCGCAAGCGCCGACTTGATGGGTGTGCCAATGGGTACCCCGAAGTCGATTCCGTTGTGGCCCTTGCCCGCGTAGGCGCCTGAGCGCGCGAATTCCGTATTGCCAAAATATTGCGTGATGCGCACGAGGTCTACCGGAAAGTGCAGAATGCCTTTGCCGCCTTTTGTAATCTGATCGGGATTAATGGTGTAGTTGAGCTTCGACTGCAAATCATTGAGCGCTTGTTCAAACGAGCGCTGCTGAGCGCGCTTCTGCTCGAGAATCTTTTGATAGGTGCTCTCCTGCTGCTTCGTCTCTGTGAGGAGCTCGGCCTGTGTCTTTCGTGTCGCGCTTAATGAGCCCTCCTGCTGGTTGAGCGTCTGCTGTTGCGCGACGAGGAGCTTTTGCTTCTCCTCGGCTGCCATCTTTGTCTCGCTCAATTCCTTTTTCTCGGAGGCGAGTCGTTGAATGTCTGCGTGCATTGCTTCCTGCAGCTGTGCCTGTTGGTCGGCATCTTCCCATGCGGTCGTGAGGCTCTCCGCGGAGAGAATTGATAGAGCAAAGGGTTGCGATTCCGTCTCGACGAGTCTGCGGAGCGACTCGCGAAGACCGGCCTTGTTGTTTACGATAGAGCTCTCTTTTTCCACGATACCGTGGCCAAGCGTCGTAATTTCTGCACGCGTGCTCGATATCTGCTTTTGCGTCTTGGTGATAGAAGTCTGCAGCTTTTTGCGCTGCAAATCGAGCTGATTGATTTTGTTTTGCAGCGTATTTTTCTGCGTCGTGGTCGTTTTGAGCTGCGTTTCGTAGAGCGCAATTTCCTTGTTGAGCGCTTCTATTTGCGAAGCATTGCTCTCCACCTGTTTCTTGAGCTCCTCGAGAGTTTGAGCAGACGCGGAGGCAGGCAGCACGATAAGTGTGCAGAGGATGAGAAGTGTGTACCACGAGCGCCTCATGGCGTGAGGTATGCCCGCGCTTCATTAATGCGAGCAAGTGAGGTTTCTTTACCGAGTATGGTGGCTATCATAAATGGGTCGGGCGATTTCTCTCGTCCGGAGAGTGCATAGCGGAGTGGCCAGAGCACGGTGCCGCGCCCTTCAGTCGTTGCATACTCCCAGATGCTCTCTTTGAGACGTTCGACCTGCCGAAAACTTTCAGCATCGATTGCTGCCCAGACATCGTGTACGTGTGCGAGATGCTTCGCCGCGGTCGACATATCAGAACCTTTTTGGGGTATCTTCTCTTTGACGAGCGTGGCGTCTCGAAAGAAAAAATCCAGCTCACCATCCCCTACCAATGTTTGCAGGTCGGCAAGTGAGCTCACGCGCTCGCGTATCACGTCGAGAATGCGCGCTGGAATGTCACCTTGCATCTCGATGGCTCGCTTATGGAGTGCTGCCTGAAGTGTCGCGTGTGCGTAGCTGGCGTACTCGTCTACGCTCAGCCGATTGAGGTACTCACGGTTGTACCAGTGAAGCTTTTCCTTATCAAAGATTGCACCACTCTTCCCTACCTGTGATATGTCGAAGGCCTCGACAAGCTCATCGAGAGCAAAGATTTCTTGATCCGTGCCGGGATTCCATCCGAGCAGTGCGACGTAATTGATGAGCGCCTGCGGGAGGATGCCCTGCTCGCGATAGTACTTGATCGAGGAGCCCTCGCGGCGCTTCGACATCTTGCTTTTGTCGGCCATGAGGATGAGAGGCAAGTGTGCATAGGCGGGATGCGTGAAGCCGAGGGCGCGCTGGATAAGGATGTGCCGCTGCGTATTTGAAATGTGATCCTCGCCGCGGATGACGTGTGTGACTCCTTCGTCGTAATCGTCGACGACGACGGCCATGTGATAGAGCGGCTCCTCGAGTGATCGTGCGATAACGAAATCCCCGAGCTCGGTGGTGTCGAAGGTAATCTCGCCACGAATGAGGTCGGTAAAAGTGATTTTCTCCCCGGCATTGCGCAGGCGAACGACCTCGACGCTGCGCGACGGGTCGTCCTTCGCAGGCTCGCGTGAGATGTACGCGGCGTCTTTCGCAATGAGTGATTCGAGCGCTGCACGGTGACGCTCACGGTGGTCCGACTGTTTGTATGTCGCATCCGGCGCGAGCCCGAGCCACGAAAACTGCTCATGAATGTCTGCTTCGAATTCGGGCTTGTTGCGTGCGAGGTCGGTGTCTTCGATGCGAAGGATATAGGATCCGCCATGCTTCTTGGCGTAGAGGTAGCAAAAAAGTGCGGTGCGTGCGAGCCCGAAGTGCAGGTAGCCGGTAGGGCTTGGCGCGATGCGGGTGGTGACACTCATACTATGCGCTCTCGTGCGTGAGTCCGATTTCTACGAGCATGGAAGCTATTTTATACGCAGCTTTTGGACGTGCGAAGGCCTTGGCCGCCGTAATCATCTTGGCGCGTTCCTCGGAATTTCCCGCGATACGATCGATTTCAGCGACGAGAAGGTGCGGAGTAAGATTCCGCTGCTCGATGACTTCTGCCGCACCGGAGCGAGCATACGAAAAAGCGTTGTCTGTCTGATCATGCGAAATATCGAGCGGTATCGGGACCAGTATTGCCGGAATCGCCCAACTCGCTATTTCGAAGATAGTGCCGGAGCCGGCACGGGCGAGGATAACCGTCGCGATGCCCGCAGACATCTTCAGCGCAAGAGTATTGAGGAGACCAAATGGGTGGTATCGATCAGTGTGTGGTGAGTTTTCGAGCACGACCTTCACGACGTTGATTACTTCGGCAAGATTGGCGGCACCCGTCTGGTGTACGACGTTGTATCGCGAGACAAGTTCCGGCAGCGCAGACATCACGACCTCGTTGATTGCCGTCGCACCTTGTGAGCCTCCCATGATAAAGACCGTCGGCAGTGAGGGATCGAGCTTGAGAAATTCGTGGCCGCCTTCTCGTGCGGGCTCTTCAATCTCAGTGCGAATCGGGTGACCGGTACGTGCAATGCGGTCGAGCACTTTAGGAGAAAATCGCATTGCTGCCTCGGGGTGAGCGACGGCAATCTTCCACGCGAATTTAGAAGACCAGAGCGATACGCGCCCCGGTGTTGCGTCGGCATCGTAAATGACGACGGGAATGCGCAAGAGTTTCGCGGCGAAAAGCGATGGAAACGCCGCGAATCCGCCGGTCGAGAAGATGACGTCCGGATAGAGTCGATAGAGCTGGAAAATCGACTTCACCATGCCCGCAAGAGTCCGGAAGATGTCGAGTACATTGAGAATGCTCACGTACCGCCTCACGCGGCCCGCCGGCGAGCGCTCCCACAGAATGTCGTGTTCCAGAAGAGCCGACCGGTCGAAGGGCTCAGGGCCCACGTAGATGAGCTCGGGCTCGAGCAGACTGCGCTCCTTACATATATCTTCCAACGCCTCGGCAACCGCGATGAGCGGATAGAAATGTCCTCCCGTGCCGCCTCCCACCAAAACAATTCTCATATCTTCAGAATTGTACCGTCTCGCCTTTCATTCTCAAACGAGGCTCGTGCGCGCACGTGAGCGAGAAATGCTGAGCAGTATGCCCGCACTCGCAAGCGAGATGAGCATGGCGCTGCCGCCTTGCGACATAAACGTCAGCGGAACACCCGTGAGCGGGGCCAGCCCGAGCATGGCAGCGATATTGATAAATGCTTCAGCGATGAGATACGTACAAATACCCACAGCGAGAAGCGCGCCAAATAAATCCGGTGCACGCGCGGCAACAGCGTATCCGCGCAGACCGTATGCGAGGAAGAGACAGACGATACCGACCGCGCCGACAAAGCCAAGCTCTTCTGCCGCGACCGCATATATCGAATCGCCCATCGGCTCGGGTAGGTAGGTAAACTTCTGAATTCCCTGCCCGAATCCCCTGCCGACGAGTCCACCGGAGCCGACGGCAATGAGCGATTGCTTTATCTGGTACGACTGCCCCTGCTGACCGTGCGCCGGATTGAGGAAGGTCTCAATGCGATCGAGTACGTAGGGGCGGAGCGTCGCCAGAATCGCAAGACACGCGAAACCGACGAGGACAACGAGCAAGAGGTCGCGCCATGATGCGCCCGCTGCGAAGAAGATGGAGCCGACGGCGATGCAGATGATACTGAGAGTGCCCAGATCCGGCTGCAAAATGAGAAGGACAATCGGCACCGCAAGGACCGCAAAAAGTCCACCGAGGCCGTGCATAAAAGTATGAATCTTGTGTCGCGCCATGCTGAAATATGCGGCAGCCGCGAAGATAGACCCAAGCTTGAGCGCTTCTGACGGCTGGAAAGAGATACCGAAGATGTGCAGCCAGCGCGTGCCGCCGCCGTGGGTAAAGCCGATTTGTGGAATGAATACGGCCGCTGTCACGAGAAGTGAAAGCGCAAAGAGGTACGGTGCATATTTTCTCCACACGCGATAGTCGATGAAGGTAAGCACGAGCATCACCGCCCCGCCGAGGCCAAGCCCGAGCACGAGGTGGCTAAAAAAGACGCTCGACATGCTGGCGCCTCGCGCGAGCTGGCCGAATGCGGCCGAGGCAAAAATCATCGCGCCTGCGACGATGAGCGCACCGGTCAATAGCGCGAGCGGCTTATCGACGTGAATCTTAAATTTGGCAATCACTCAAAGATTCTATCGCACTTTCACGTGCCATTGCCGAGCGCGCATGCGTCAGTTGATGTTGGCCTTGTCTTGCTCGTACCCGAGGCGCGTCATCTCGTCGTCGATAGCGCTGATTTCCTCGTTGAACTCAATGAGTCTTTCGCGCTGAGATGTGGTAAGAGCAAGGAAATTCAATCGCTCGGCGAAATTCACGAGCTCAATATATTTCGCGCCCTGCTTATCGTGAAGGTCGAAGGACATATTGACGTAACGTCCGCGCTCAATCGCCTTCTCGCCGGACACAGTCGTGACCCCACGGAGCAGCTCTGCAGCAACCGCGTCTACATTCGTGCGGTATGCTTTAATCGTTGCCTCGCGCTTTTCTACTGCGTTCCTGATTTCGGCAAACTGCGTAACAGTCGGTACTTCGCGATCGAGAAGGCGATCGTAGGCTTCGTGAAGCTCCCTCATTTCGTTGCCGAATTGCTGGTCGAGATAGTTTTGCTCACGAGTCAACTCCATAAGTTTCGTCGAGTCAACGAAGCCCGCACCCGCAAGCACCCCGAAAAGCACAGGAAGAAGGCCGATGTGAGCGAAGCGGAATGTCTTGCGCGATGCAGTAGCCTTCAAAGCGTAGATAAAATATCCGCCGAAAACGATGTTTGCCGCTGCAGTAAAGTAGTATTCACGTAGTACAAGGAAGGCTACCATTCCCACTGTGTATGCGATGATCGCATAGAGAAGCGTACGTTCCGGAGAGCGACCGCGGAAGAACTGGACGGCTACATAGAGGAAAACCGCATTGAAACAGATGTCAAACAGCGTCTGGAGGTTCAATAGAGTGAGACCGTCTGCATAGTGATTGAGGACCCACGATTCTATCGACCCGATAAAGCTCACGGTGAGAAGCAGAGCCAAGACCCAGTTGCGCTTCTTCGCATAGGCAGCGACATCATGTGCGTCTGTCTCTTGCGTAGCGACGGTGGAGTCGTGCCGCAAAAAGACGCTGACAAGAAACGCGCCAAATACTATCCATGCGATATTGATCATCCACGTGGTGACATTGACCAGCATAAGGCTCGACGGGTTCGCAATATTCTGCGAAAGGGATATGAGATTGCCCGCGACGAAGATCGCGCCTATAATCGCCGCCCACGTGGTTGGTTTTTTCATGAACAAATCCTAGCACGTGAACATATGTTCACAAGCACTACAAAAGGATTGGAGTTGCCACCGACGCGAGCGCAATGACCACCCCCGCAAACGCACAGACGACAGAGAGCACCCAGTAGCGCATAGTTACTTTGTAGCCCGGCCAGCCGATTGATTCGAAATGGTGATGCAGAGGAGCGACGCGGAAAAGCTTGCGGTGCAAAAATCGCTTCCAAAACATCTGCAAGACGACAGACGCTACGGTAACGACGAGGAGTGCGCCGATAATCGGAAGTACGAACACGCCGACCCCGCCACCCAGGTTGTCGGTCATAAATGCAACGACCGCGAGTGCGAGCGTAAGGCCCATGGTGCCAGTATCGCTCATGTAAAAGCGAGCAGGCGGAATGTTGTACCAGAGAAACGCCAAGAGAGCCCCCACGATGGATGCGCAGAAGGCTGCGACGTCAATCTGCGCCTGCACAAACGCGATAATCGCATACGAGGCAAATATTGAAGCGAAGACGCCTCCCGAGAGCCCATCAATGCCGTCGATGACGCCCGAAGCGTAGAGCGCGAGTGAGACGAGGATAAAAAGCGGAATAATGAAAGCGCCAAGGTAGAGGGGCTCCATGAAGGGAATATTCAGCGCGACGATGTCGAGCTTGTCATAGAACCACCAGCCGATGAAGAGCGACATCAGGGTGACTATGATGAGTCGATAGCGAAGCTGCAACCCTTCTGCTCGTTCACCGACCATGAGGAGGTCGTCGATGAGTCCGACGAGCGATCCGATGAGAAGCGTCGTGAGCGGTATCCACGTTTGGCTTCGACTGAGGAAATCGAGCTGCGCAATACTTGAAAGCGGTGCGAGGTACGCAATGAGAGTCAGCCCCAGCACGGTAATGATGACGGATGCCCAGATTATGATGCCGCCCATGCGGGGCGCACGCACCTCGTGATGCTCGTGTAGACGATTAAATTCAGAAGCAGCAGTGCCGTCGAGCGATGCCTTCCCCGCGCGTTTCTTCCACGCCTTGAAAGCATACAGGTAGTGCGTGACCAGTGGGGTGATGAGCATGCCTATCAAAAATGCAGCACCCGCAGGCGCGAGCACGCGTATAAGATCAAGGTGAGTTGCAATCTGGAGTTCGCTCATGGTTATTGTCGAATGGCCTCTCGTGATGCGGGGACGAGCTTACGCATATCCTCGAAGCGCCCCTCGCGGGTGGATCCGAGGATCACCGCGACGAGTGGGTGTGCGAGACCCACATCATAAACAACGGCAAGATTACCGCCAGCGAGGTCGGTATACCCCGTCTTGCCCATGATGAGGCCTGCGATATCGCCAAGAGCCTCGTTGGTATTGAGCGCCTGCGTGTGGTCGCCTCGCTCGGTCGCAAGCAAAATACCGTTTTCTGCAGTCACAGAAAATACTTCCGGCGATGAGGACGCCGCGTAGGCAAGAAGTCGCGCCACGTCGCGCGCGCTCCCGTATGCACCGGATTGTGTTTCGGTGACATCGAGCCCGTTCGCATTCAGGAAGTAACTTCGTGTCATGCCAATGTCACGCGCAAGCGTATTCATGCGCCAGATGGCAGGCGCCTCCGTCGGCGCTCCCGCGAAGCGTTTCTGTACAGCTTTTCCGGCAGCGTCGGCGAGGATATCAGCGCCCTCGTTTGATGACGAGACGAGCACAAATGTCGTGATATCTCCGACGGTCCACTTCTCCCCTGCCCCCAGTCGCTGCGAGCTACCGACGGGTGCCGTTTCGTACGGAATCGTGATCTTCGTATCCCTTGCCAGATTCTCTGCTACGACAAGCGCGAGCATGACTTTGGTGATAGATGCGAGCGGCAGCTGCGTGTCCGCGTTGCGCTCAAAGAGAGTCTTGCCCGTGCGGATATCGTAGACAATGGCAGCCTGTGCGTGGAGTGATATGCCGGAGAACACATCGGTCGAGACTTGCGTGGCAGCTATTTGAGAGGTGGCCGGATGCGCAGTGCCGTCAAAATACGCTACCGCGAAGAAGAACGATGCGATTCCCGTGAGTACGAGCGCCGCGACTCCGTAGAGTTGCGGTGGCTTGAGTAGCGCCTCAAGACGCTCTTGCATCGGTGCCGAGTTCGGTTTCGTCTCCATGATGTTCAAACGGGCTGCTGGTCTCCTCAAAAGCGGCCAATTCGCTGGAGATTTTAGCATATTCAGGCATCTCCGAAAGCTCTCGCACCCCAAGATGTGCGAGAAGTTCGGTCGTTGGCTTGTAGAGATACTCGCGAGCATCGTTCGGATTCGGAATGCGCTCGATGAGGCCGCGTGTGGTGAGCGTGCGAATCGTCGAAGAAGTATTGACGCCGCGGATATAATCTATCTGCGAGCGCGTTGATGCGCCGCGATACAAAATAATGGCAATGACCTCGAGCCCTGCATCTCCAATTTCTCGACCGACCTCCTTTTCGAAAGCTTTGGCAATCGTATCGGCTGCAAGAGGTGCGACAGTGAGTGCGACTTCTGATTCCGTGACGATGACGGCCAAGCCCGTACCTTCGCGACGAGCGGCAAGCGTGTGCAATCCACCCGAAAGCTCCTCGGGAGTAATGTCGAGAATTTGAACAAGCTTCTTCTTGCTCAGAGTGCCTCCTTCAGAGAAGAGTAGTGCTTCGATGCGGTATGCGAGTTCCATAGATTTCCATTATGCACCGTATTTTGGTGCGCCGAGAGCTCCTTCGATCTCAATTTCGATGTCTTCAAATATTTTATGCTGCACGACACTTGCAGTACCGCTACGCACAAGTTCGAGCACGGCTAGAAAATACACGATGGTTTCGTTGCGATCGCCTGATTTCGCGAGCTCACTAAAGCGAGCGCGAAAAGCGGAGGTGAGGCGCTTTTTGACGCTTTGTATGACATCTTCCAGTGCGAGAATGGGTGCGACGCTCGCCTCTACAAGATGTGCGGGCTTCGGCAGTATTTGCAAAAGCTTATGCATCGCCGCATGCACGAGAGTGATGCTTGATTCAGCGGGGCTAAAGTGCGCGGCGCGGGCCGGTGCGCGCTTTGGCAAACGGTAGGGCGCTCGTCCCCATTCGCTGCGGAGGAGCTTGGCTGCACTCCGCACGATGCGGAGGCGTGCGAGACGTCTCTCAAGCTCGTCTACCGATTCTCGTTCGTCGTCGGTCATCTCCATGGACGGGAGGAGGGTCCGCGACTTGATGAGGAGCAACGTTGAGGCGACAAGAATAAACTGCGCAGTCTCTCCGAGAGGAAGTGCGGGTAGCTTCTCTACGTACGCGAGGTAGGCATCCGTGACCTCCGCAAGCGAGACATCAGTAATCGACAT
>CAYGFN010000005.1:18098-27224 GCA_964349145.1 uncultured Candidatus Saccharibacteria bacterium | reverse complement strand
CCATCGTTGGCGTGAAGCGCGAGGAGGCCGGTGGGAGTGGTGGTGCCGATGCCGAAGTTGCCACCATTGGTCAGATACATGCGAGTAAGACTATTTGTGCGGAATGCGATATTTCCACCGCCGCTATCCTCGATTACCAAACTATCTGCCAGCTCCGTAAAGCCGCCTGCCGCATACGCTGCACTCCCGCGGAAGACTCGCGAATCACCGCCGTCAGACGTGAGTCTAAATCCGGCTGATGCACTTCCGCCGGTGCTTCCATTTTGGATGCGAATATCGTTGGTTGTGTTGCCACTATCGTAAGCATCAACAAGGTATGCTGGTGAACTTGTTCCGATACCCACCCTCCCGCTGCCCTGCTGCACGAGAAACTGCGAGCCGCCGATGGTGAAGCCTTGGCCTGCGGCGATGGTCGAGGTGCCCGAGGTGTATGTGAGCGACAGACTTCCTGCGGTGAGAGCGCCGAAGTTTGCAGAAGCGCTGTAGAGATTCGTCGAGGATGCGGTGGTGGCGAAGAAAGTGGTGGAGGTGGCATTCGTGAGTGTGGTGGTGCCGATGACGTAGAGACCGCCATCGAAGATGCTCGTGAGTGATGTGGAAGTAGCCTTCAGTGATTGACCTGCGATGACTCCTTGGACGTTGAGCTTCTCAGACGGTGAGGTGTTGCCGATGCCGACGTTGCCGCTCCCTTGCTGCAAGACGAATTGCGAGCCGCCGATGGTGAATCCTTGGCCGGATGCAATCGAGGTGGTGCCCGTCGTGCCGGTGATTTTGAGCGCGCCCGTCGTCGTTGCGCCTCCGAATATGGTGAGGCCCGTCGGCTGCGTCCCGCCGCCGATGGTGGAGGAAGCACTCGAATTGAGACCATAGTAGAAGTTGGCAAGACCAGTCGTATCAATGCGCATTCTCTCTGTGCCGCCCGTCGTAAATCCGATCATGTTGGCAGACGGTACGAAAAAGCCGGTGTCTGTCTCATCCTTGAGCTGCAAGAGCGGCGTCGCCGCGGTGTTGGTCGGATCGATACTCAGATAGCGGGCGAGCGCGGGCTGCGTACCGGCCTCGGTCGTCGTCGCGAAGAAATCAATCGCCATGCCGCTATCGGCATCTGTAGCAAACGCCGCAAGCGCACGACCCGAAATAGCAGCCAGGAATCGCGGAGTGTTGGTTGTAAAGGTGCCGTCAAACGCGCCGAATTTGATTGCGGGTGTGTATTTGAAAAGGAAGTCGGAACCTCCAATCACCGGTGCGACAAGTTCTACTCCCGGGTAGCCTTGACCAGCACTGAGATTCGCGAAGCTGTTTACGTTGTTCGTGGTGCGAATACGGAGCGAGGTGGAAGCGGTAGACAAAAGATCGAGTGTCGCATCCGGCGCATTGGTACCGACGCCCACCTTCCCGCTGCCCTGCTGCAGTACAAATTGCGTGCTGCCGATGGTGAAGCCTTGGCCGGAGGCAATGGTCGAGGTGCCCGAAGTGTAGGTGAGTGACATTCTTCCTGCAGTGAGTGCGCCGAAGTTTGCAGCGGCGCTATAGAGATTCGTGCTCGATGCGGTCGTCGCGAAGAAGGTGGTGGAGGTGGCGTATGCGAGCGTGGTGGTGCCGAGGACCATGAGACCGCCGTCGAAGATGCTCGTGAGAGAAGTAGAGGTAGCCTTCAGGGATTGGCCGGCGATGACGCCCTGGACGTTGAGTTTCTCAGACGGTGCGGTGTTGCCGATGCCGACGTTGCCGCTTGAATTCCAGATGCCGGATCCCGGGAAATAAGCATTGCTCGAAACGGTGAGATTCGTCGTCGAAGCACCGCCATTCATCGAGAAGAGACCACTGGTGATGGTGGAGGATGCGCCTGAGAGGAACCCGCTCGAAAAAGTCGCGAGTCCGGATGACTTAAATATCCCGGTCGTCGTCGCGCCGCCGTAGATGGTGAGGCCTCCTGCTTGCGTGCCATCACCGATGGTCGATGATGCTTGTGAGATTATTCCCACAGAGAGCGTCGCACCGAGCGCATCTACAGTAAACATGTTCGTGCCGGTTGATGAGGCGATTTCGAAAATATTTCCTGTTTGTCCCGCTACCCCTTGCAGTCGAAGGGTCGGCTGGGTCGTCGAGCCGGACTGATTTGAAATATATGTTGATTGGTTGAATTCGAAGCGCTTCGAGCTCGTCGCGGAATTCCATGCGATGACCGCGTTTGGTACGACGGTACCGCGATAGAAGATAAGACTCATGTCTTCAAAATCCGATGCTGCATTATTTTCATTGATTGTGAAGGTGTTCGAATTCGTCCCGCCGATTGAGGACGAAGCAGCCGAAATGAAATTCGTCGTAATCGTATCGAGGTACGCATTGCGCCAGTAGAACGATGCGGAGCCGAGATCGTATGTGTTGTTGACCGCCGGTACAAAGTGAGAGTTGACGCCGGAATTCAGTGAGAGCGAATCGACGGCGAGTCGTGTCGTGAAGAAATCCGTCGTCGTCGCGGCAGACGCTCGCAGGTTCGTCGCGAAAAGTGTCGTGGTGGTCGCCTGCGTTGCGGTGAGATAGTTGGTATTAAGCACCGACGTCGTCGCCGTCGTCGCCCACAAATTCGTTGATGATGCTGTAGTCGAGAATAGGCTGGTCGAGGTGGCGAAAGTGAATGAGGCATTTTGCGCGAAGATATTGGTTGATGATGCAGTCGTCGCGAAGAAATTTGAGGTCGTGCCATTTTGCAATGAGAAATCGAGACCAGTGATGAGGCCGGTATTCGAAATGGTGAAGAGACTTGTCGTAGCCGTCGCGGTGGATGATGCAATCGCGAAGAGTGTTGTGTTCGCATCGCCACTATTGGCTTGCACTGAGAGTTTCGCATACGGGGATGTTGTGCCGACGCCAAGATTTCCGTAGAAATAGCTGGCTCCGTCTGAGCTGATGCGCGAGGAGTTTCCCACGTCACTGGTCAATTCCAAGTACGAGTTCCCGCTATTCGCGCTCACAAAAAATCGATTGACGTCACCGCCACCGTTGGTGATGAGAAGATTTCCGTCAGTCATCTGGAAATTTCCTGCTCCGAGCGTGAGCGCACTCGCGGGCGAAGATGTTCCGATGCCCACGTTGCCTGCAAAGTACGCAGTCCCAGTCGTCGTCGCGCCACCGGAAATCGTAAGCCCCCCCGTGCGCGTCCCGTCGCCGATTGTAGTTGATGCGTATGAGGTAAAGCCGCCGGTGAATGAGACGCTGCTAGTGCCGGAGACAATGAGCGATCCGAAATACGCTGATGCGCTGTAGAGATTCGTCGACGATGCGGTCGTCGCGAAGAAGGTGGTCGAGGTGGCGAAGGTGAAGGTGGCTGCTTGAGCGATGAGATTCGTCGAGCTCGCCGTCGTCGAGATGAAAGTGTCTGCCTCTGCGGTTCCGAAAGTCGCGCTGCCTGAGACCGAAAGCGAATTCGCTTCAATGTCAGCATTCGAAATATCGACATTTGCGATCGTGCCGCCGCTGATGGTCGGATTTGTAATCTCCGTGTTATCGAGCTTGTCGATTTTGTTGGTGTGAGCAATCACCTCGTAGTTCTGCGCAATCACGGTCGAATTCGCGCTCGACAACGAGTACATGCGGGATGCGAGCTTGCTCTCGAGCTGGTTGAGCTTCGTATTGAGAAATTCCTCCGTAAGACCGCCCGCTTCCACCACGGTCTTTCCTTGGACGACGCGCTCAATCGTGCGTTCGATTACACGCTCCGTGATTGGCTTCGTAATAACCGTCACAGGAGTGGACGTGCGCACCGGTGTCGTCGGGGCTACTGCGACAGGGCGCGGAGCTGCATACGGTTGGATTTCTACAGCGACGCGCGCACCGCCTGTCGTCGAGCCCTCAAAGAGCTTCGATGGGAAGGCAATCGCATACACCATGTCGTTGACCGTCGAATTAAATGCTTTCGCGATGCCCGCAAATGTATCCGGGAAGAATCCTGCCGCCGCTGCAAGCGATGCGCCGGGATGTTCGACTGCCACTTTGACCTGAGCCTCGGTGCGCGTGGCGAGCTGTGCAATGCCACCCCCGGTCGCTGCGCGATAGACATCTGCGATGGTCTCGATCGATTCGTGTACGGATTCGATTGCGAAACGTGCATACTTCGCGTCGACCGCTGCATAGGTGCCGAAGGTCATCATGAGCGCGAGCGTGAGCGCAACGGCCTTATGCACAAATTCACCGACCGGAGAGACGACGTACATCGGCGCCTGTGAAACGCTTCGCACCGCGGCATCAGAAAGTCCGATACGCGCAATTTCGTGTGCTGCATGTGTGATGCGCTCGCCCTGCTTCGCCGCAGCGTGCACGAGCTTTTCGCGCATCGTTCGCATGAGAGGCTTGTCGAGTGACTCGGACGCATGAGCATCCACTCTCACTGAATCGCGGAGGGTCGATGAGGGCTTCATCATGCCGCTGAACCGATTGAGCTGTAGATACTCACGCGTACGCTCCTCGATGAGCGATTCGCGACGGCGGGAACGCTGGTATTCCTGAAGCACAAGGAACTCCTTGAGCGAATAATCGCTCACATACCAGATCTTCCCGACGCGCTTGGCACGCACCTTCCCCTCGCGAGCCAGTTTCGCCACGTAATCACGGGTCATTCCGTGAGAAGCGGCTGCTTCAGCCGCCGGTATGAAGACCAAGAGCAGCTCCGCGAGAGCGGGCTCGCTCACATACCAGTTCTTGCCGACCATCTTTGCCAACACCTTTCCCTCACGCGCCAGTTTCGAGACATAGTCGCGGGAAATATTGTGCGACGCAGCCGCATCGGCGGTGGAGAGATACTTAATGCCGTCAAAAAAGATTTCGTCACTCATGAATTCGTGGAAGGAATTTGTCTTTGAGAAATTGTTTGTCTTTTTTGAAAGGTACAAAAGTCGCGACACCCGATTTATCTATGATTTTACTAGTTAAATCGGGTGTCCGTTTCGCGTCCGATAGAATTTATGTGGATAAATATTCAATGAAGATTTACGCATGAATGCGCGCTCACGCATGCAGATTTATTACAGATTGGGGCGCGCTATTCCACGCTTCCACACCCCGCAGCACAGTCCAGTGCAGATAGGACGCGCGTAAGTGCATAGAATTGCCTCTGCATGTTCTCTATCCGATGACTTTTTATTTTCTCTCTCGAGCATCCGAGATACGCATTTAAGCCGTGTCTCGCCATTATTTTCTTTCAAGCGCCCCGATGCGCGCCTACCTCCTTTGCATTTGACGACACCAAATAAAAAAGCGACCGAACAGTCGCTTTTTTTGCCGAATATCAGTCTCCTATAGCGCCCTCGTACGCGTGTACACGAGCTCCTCGACTAGGAGGCCTTCGATTCCTACGCTCAGGGCCTCAACCGATTGCAGTGCACTCGCTACGTAGGGATTCGATAGCATACTCGCCTTTTCCGCAGTCGCTGAGGCATATACGGAAGTATCTTTAAGCGAAAACAGTCCGTATGCCACCATTACCACCACAGTGAGTGCTGTAATCGCCCCTGTAGCGACACGCAGAGCTGAGATTCTCGGCATTTTTGCTGTCGGTTCGGACTCGGTCATCGGCTCAAGCGTCATTTTCCTCGCTTTTAGCTTCGTGACTCGTCTCGGGATGCTCACTCCGCTGCTCGTATTCACTCCGGAAGCCACGAGCCGTGAATCAGCCGGAGCGAAAGGCATCAGATCACGTCGATGCTCATTGAAATACGTGAGTACAGGTCCTGCACCGGCATATTCTCCGACCGATCGCTGGCTAGAAAAAGCGGGAACGCTCTGTAACGCGCTATACGGCTCGCTGTGCGATTTTGTTGCCAAACCCACCGATTCCACTTGCACTGCTGCGAGCAGCCTGTCCTTCTCATTCTTGTGCGCTACGAGTCCCGATCGCTCTACGTACCAGCGATTTCCTATCTGCCTCGACAAAATTTTTCCTGATCGCGCAAGCTGGCCTACATAATCTTGATTGTAGCCCGTTATTTTGGCTGCACGGCTGGCTGAAATGTAATCTTTACCATCAAATGACACGACGCTCTCCAAAGCGGGCGTCTGTTGCCCTACCGGCGGTAGAGGCTTGCTGTCAGCGGCGCTCTTCTGATAGCCTGCAAGCGAGTCCGGATCGACGTACCAAAGCCCTCCGACACGCTGTGCCGCGATTAAGCCGCCTCTCGCGAGCTGGCCAATATAATCCTGTGCGTAGCCGGTGGTAGTAGCGGCCTTCTTTGAAGAAATGTAAGTCTTTCCAGCTATCGGGAGGTCATCAGACATCACGATAGTATACATTCCCGTATCTCGGCTCGCCGATAATGGACAGAAAACCTGTGGATACCGGCTATACCTGAGTCATCGATCGCAGAAGATCTCTCAGTACCTGGGGATCACCTGCTCCACGCAGCTGCTTCATGCACTGGCCCAAGAGGAACTCGAGAGCAGCAGCCTTACCAGCCTTCAAATCGGTTACGACGACCGGATTTTGATCAATGACACCCGCGACGACTTTGGCTAGAGAGTCAGCATCATTCTTCTGGAGCAATCCTTCGGAGAGTGCGAGCTCTCGAGGGTCACTATCAGACTTCGCAATCATCGACAACAAGTCCTTGGCTGCTCGAGATGTCACCTCCTTGCTTTTAGTCATCTCAATCAGTTTCCTGAAATTCGCGACCGAAATTGGGAAAATATCCTGCAAATCCGTATCTCGCTTCTGGGTATCTCGGATTCCGGAATCTGCCGCCTCAGCATCCCGCAATATTTTCACAAGATCGTTTGCGATGTAGTTGCTCGCAAGTCTGGCCGTCTCTACATCGTAGCCGTTCGAGACCTCGTCAAAAAAGCGCCCGAGGCTCATGTCGCGTATATAGGCTTCGGCGTCCTCCGGGGCGATGCCGAGAGCTGCGTAGCGAGCTCTCCGCTCGGGAGGCAGCTCGGGGAGCTCCCCTCTGAGGATATCCGGCGCATATCCGGCTATCTCGCTGAGCTTAAGGCTCGGAAGGTCCGGATCGGGAAAGTAGCGGTAGTCCGCGCTGCCCTCTTTTGTTCTCTGTGGAAAGGTCGCCTGCTTAGCATCGTTCCAGCCTAGCGTTTGCTTCTCAATTTTTTCGCCACGATCGAGCAGTGCTTCTTGTCGTTTAATTTCATATTCCACTGCGCGCTCCATCGCTCGAAATGAATTGAGGTTCTTAATCTCAACATACGCGAGACTACGCTCACCCTCTGGTGCTACCGAGACATTGGCTTCGACGCGCATTTCTCCTTTCTCCATGTTGGCATCTGATACTCCCAAATAGCGAAGCATGAGCTGAAGCTCACGTGCGAAATCGCCGGCCTGCTTCGCGCTCGTGATGACAGGCTCCGTGACGAGCTCCATCAACGGCACGCCGGCACGGTTATAGTCGATAACGGTTGTCCCTGTCCCCTCATCATGAATCGAGCTCGCAGTGTCTTCTTCGAGATGCACACGCGTAATCTCAACGCCATTGAGCATCCCCCCCGAAACGAGAGGGTGCTCAAATTGCGAGAGCTGGTAGCCTTTTGGCAGATCAGGGTAAAAGTAATTCTTACGATCAAACTCAGTGTAGTCAGCGAGCTTCGCGCCGAGTGCGAGCCCGACCTTCAGCACGTGTCGAACCGCTTCCCCGTTGATGACCGGCAACGTCCCCGGGTGGGCCATACAGACGGGACAGATGTTTACATTGGCGCGCTCCTCGTTCGCGTCATTCTTGGAGCAGCAAAACATCTTAGTTTTCGTTTTCAACTCGGCATGAATTTCTAGACCGATGGTGGGCTGGTAGGCCATATACCGTGCACTCTAACAGCTGGTGCTTTGAATCCGCAATGGGATTTCGCTGTGCACAATCGCACCGCCCCACTCCCCTCACCAGCAGGGATATGCGGGATCCCGATTTTCGCGGGGTGAAGGTGCACGAGCAAATAGACTCGAGCGCTGGGTTATGCGCTCTTTATCATGCGATCCGCTGCAACCCCACCGCAGACTGGCACATCCGAGAAATCCGAGATTTCCTGCAACAGAGAGCCATCTCGGATGCCGAGATGGCTCTCTGTTCGTGCCAGTGCCGCAGCCTACCTACGAGCAGCGGCTCGCGGTAAGCGATAACTCACCTGAGTGGAGGGCCCTCATTCTTCCCGGATGGCGAGTCGGGCACCTTCTCGAGCTACTAGCGTGATGCACTTCTTCCGAAAAATGCATGTGGATGACAAATCGGATACGCCACAAAACATGTCTTCGCGCAAGACCGTTTCGTGCACCTTTCGCGATACGCGCCCGATTATTATCGGACGATGCGCCAACCCTTTTTGAGATACTCCTCGGCTTTTTTGTACTTCATTTCGAGCGTCTCGGTTCCGTCGGTAATCGTCACTTTGTCATTGCGTCCATATTCCTGATTGATTGCTGCCGTTCCTGATTGCTGAGAAATTGATTGCGCTGCCTGAGCTACGATACGCTGTGGTGCGCTCGAAGGCGCCGGTGCGGCACCAAGATTCTTGAGTGCAGAAATCGATTGTTCGCGATACGTCTCCTCCATTGTCTGGAAGAGTCGCAGTCCTTCTTTTTTATATTCGACGAGCGGATCTCGCTGGCCGTATGCGCGCAAATTGACGGAGCTTCGCAGATACTCCATGGCCTCGAGATGCTCGACCCAGAGGTAATCAATTCCCTGCAGGAGAAATCTACGCACCGCCGGAAAGAAAGCGTCTCCCAGCTCTTCGCGCTTTCGTAGAATGCTCGCTGCCGATTCTTCGTCTCCGAGAGTCAGCCGCTCCAGCTCCCCTGCCAAGTCTTCGTCTGTCCCCGTGAGTATCAGCCGGCGACGTGCATACACACTCTGCCTTTGCACATTGAGGACGTCGTCATACGCAAGGACATGCTTCCGCGCATCGAAATTGAGCTCCTCGATTTTCGTCTGCGCCTTCTCAAGACTGCGAGAGATCATCGAGTTGTATATCGGCTCATCCTCAGGAATCTTAAACGTGCCCATCACCCGCTTAATCAGATCGCTCGCAAATATGCGCATCAGCGAATCTTCAAGTGATACAAAGAATTGTGTCTCGCCGGAATCTCCCTGACGGCCTGCGCGGCCGCGAAGCTGATCGTCGATGCGGCGTGCT
>CAYGFN010000005.1:0-18088 GCA_964349145.1 uncultured Candidatus Saccharibacteria bacterium | reverse complement strand
TCCGTACCGAGCACAAAAAGCCCTCCGAGTCCCTTTACCGCCTCATACTCCTCGGGGGACCCCGGGTTTCCTCCCAGCTTGATGTCGACACCGCGGCCTGCCATGTTTGTCGCGATGGTCACCCCGCCTTGCTTGCCGGCCTGCGCGATGATTTCTCCTTCGCGCTCGTGATTCTTGGCATTCAATACCTCATGCGGAATCCCCTCCTGTTTGAAATGCGCGGAGAGAAGCTCGTTTTTCTCCACAGAAACGGTGCCCACGAGGACGGGCTGACCCTTTTCGTGCAGCTGCTTGACCGTGCGGGCGATAGCGCGCATTTTCCCCGCCTCTGTTTGAAACATTTGGTCTTCGTGATCGGTACGTTGAATGTGTCTGTTGGTGGGTACGACGACCGTATTCAGCCCGTATACCTTGAAGAACTCCTCGGCAGACGTCGCTGCTGTCCCTGTCATGCCCGCCAATTTATCGTAAAGACGGAAGTAGTTTTGAAAGGTAATCGAGGCAAAGGTGCGCGATTCTTGCTGAATGAGCACACCCTCTTTCGCCTCTATCGCCTGATGGAGCCCGTCGGACCACCTCCGGCCCGGCTGAAGCCGGCCTGTGAATTCATCGACGATGACGATGGAGTTGTCGCGCACGACGTATTCCTTATCGCGCTGGAAAAGCGCCTGCGCGCGCACTGCTGTTTCCAAGTGATGGACGAATTTGATTCCCTGATCCGTATATATATTTTCTACACCGAGCGCGCGCTCGGCCTTTTCGATACCCTGATCGGTCAGCGCAATTTGTTTTTGCTTCTCATCGACATCGTAATCATCCCCGCGCACCAGCGTCCGAGCGATGCCCGCAAATTTGTCATACAAGGCACCCGCCTCGGCGACCGGTGCCGATATAATGAGAGGCGTTCGCGCCTCGTCGATAAGTATCGAGTCGATTTCGTCGACGATGGCGAAGTGGTAGCCGCCGAGAGATTCTTGACGGTACCCCGTCTTAGAATCTCCAAGTGTGGTCGCTTGCGAGCCACCGCCGTCTTCCGGGAGTCGCTGGCGAAGCTGGTCCTTCTCATACTCGAGATTGTCGCGCAGGTAGTCAAATCCGTACTCATTGTTGGTGCCGTAGGTAATGTCTGCCGCGTACGCTTCATGACGCGAAATCGGGCGCAGGTATTCATGCAGCACTTTGAAGCTCCCGATGATGTCTACATCATGATCTTCCCCCTCGCGCTTCTCCTCAGGGACGGCAAGAGGATCATACAGGAACGATGCCTCATGATTGAGCACACCGACTGTCATGCCGAGCGCATGGTATATCTGCCCCATCCAGACCGCATCACGACGAGAGAGATAGTCGTTGACCGTAATCACGTGTACCCCTTTGCCGGTAAGTGCGTTTAGATACGCGGGCAACGTCGCAACGAGTGTCTTGCCTTCTCCTGTGCGCATCTCCGCGATGCCACCTTGATGCAAAATCATGCCGCCAATGAGCTGCACATCGAAATGACGCTGACCGAGTGTCCGGCGAGACGCCTCGCGCACCGCCGCAAACGCTTCAGGCGCAAGCGCATCAAGCGCTTCCCCACCGGCAAGCCGCTTCTTAAACTCTGCAGTCTTCTCTCGCAGCGCCTCATCGGAAAGAGCCTGCATAGCGTCCTCGTGCGCATTGACCAACGGAACGATGGGCTCCGCCCGTCGGAGAGCAGCATGGTTTTCATCGCCAAAAATCTTCTTTAGAAACGACATCCAACCATCCTAGCATTTCGATCTCTCTCCATCTACACACCGTATGTCAAGATGACATCTTGAGATGCTATTCTAGAGCGATGGCTAATCGCGAACCGTTCGGGCTCGACGAATGGTACCACTGCTACAACCGCGGAATAGACAAGCGGATCATTTTTACCGATCGCGATGATTACGAACGGTTTATGAAATTGCTCTTTGTGACGAATAATGAAGCGGACATGCAATTGAGCGATGTCTCTTCCCGGTCCTTTCGAGATATCGTACAGTCAAAACGGCCGCGCACCCTCACTTCTATCGGTGCCTATTGCCTCATGCCGAACCATTTCCATTTGCTCATCAAGGAAACGAACGAAGGGGGTATTTCTGAGTTTATGCGTAAGCTCGGCATCGCCTATGCGATGTATTTCAATATAAAGAATGGGCGCACAGGCAATCTGCTTGCGCGCCCGTTTCGCTCACGCCATATCGCGAAAGACGATTATATTCAACATGTGCTCAGCTACATTCATTGCAACCCGGCGGAAATATTCGAGCAGGGATGGAAAAAAGGAAATGTGAAGAATCTTGGTGCGTTGCAGAAGAAACTCACTTCATATCCCTATTCGAGTCTGGGCATATTCGCGGAGCGTAAGCATCCGGCGAATGCATTGCTCGGGAAAGACATCTTCGACGTCGCACGGCACGTCTCTATCGGCGCAATGATCCGAGATTCACATGCATATTATGCGGAGATTGAGAGCAGCATGTCAAGATGACATCTTGACATGCTGTGGTGATCAGCTCAATTTCTCCCCGAGCGGCGCTTCCTTATCGGGAACAGCAAGGACGACCGATCCATCCTCACGATAAAAGCCCGTCGTAAGGACTTCGGACGTGAACGGTCCTATTTGTCTGGGAGGGAAATTTGTAACGCAGATGACCAATTTCCCGAGCATATCTTCTTTTGTATAGAGCTCAGTGATGCGCGCGCTCGAACTCTTAATCCCCACTTCCCCGAGGTCGATGCGTAGTTTGTAAGCGGGCTTTTTCGCTTCGGGGAAATCAGTGACCTCAATAATCCTCCCGATGCGGATATCGATCTTCTCAAAATCTTCAATGGTTGCCATGGCTGATTTGGTAGCGCTGTTAATTCTTCCTCTCACAAGGGGCACTGAGAACTCTCCTCGTGAGCTGCAAAAGGGCAGCTCGCGAGGCCGTACGGACTTTAGATGATCGCCCACCTCTCATGTGGACTCATCAGCGCTGCAACTTCTGGATGACCGTCGAAGTCGAGAAGTAGGACCTTATTTCGCTTCTTGATCTGCGAAACGAACTCCTCGACAGTGACAACCTCCCCATCGATCATGAACTCCTTGATCTTTCTTTCAGTCACTTGCGCGAACGCCATGAGATTCTCCTTCTGCTGAACGAGAAAAGTCCCGTACCTACAAAGATCCCTAGGACCTTGCAAGGACGAGACCGTGCTCGTGTTACCACCTCGCTTTGCTCTCGCATCACTGCTCGAGCCTTGTGAGCTAGCTCCATCCGAAGACGACACTAGCGTCCCTGTTTTACGGTCGGGCCTCCGTCGGAGCTTATTAGGTTCCGCAGCTCAGGGGTCGGTTCGGCTTGCGCCTACTATTCCCTTCAACGCTTTATGAACTCAATATAACAGGAAGATTTTTGCGGTCAAATAAATAAAAGAGAAGATCCCCTTTCGGGGATCTTCGAGCCACTAGCGGCGCTTCTTCGCCTTCTTGGCCTTTTTCTTCGTTGTCTTCTTTTTCTTTGCCATACGATTTAAATGTGAGTTTGCTTCTAAGCTCGACCCGCTTCGCGCGCGAACGCTTGAGCGTTTCGTTAATTATTGCACCGCAACAAAAATGCGATGCATATTCGTAATATAAGTGGGGATAACTATTTATCGCAAAATTTTCTTTTTATTATTCATTTTTCTACGCATGAGGGCACATTCACACATCTCGCACACGCAGCGCATTTTTTGAACATCGTTCACCACGCGTCGTGGATAATGCGCTGCTGAGAGATTTTCTAAGGACGTAGTGCGGCGGGCAGCAGCACTTACGGAGTTAGAATAGCGACGCTCGCGTAGAGTGCAACACTACTGACTCACCGGTCCCGTGCGAATTTGCAAGATGAGCGCATCGGCCTGCGCGGCAGTCGATGGGTGGAGGCGCTTCACTTCTTGGAGTGTAGCTATAGCGTTTGCACGATCCCCGCCCTCGTAGTAAATGGCAGCGAGCGTGAAAAATGCCTGCACATCGGTGGGCTGTGCTGTCACTTTCGCTTTCCACAGGACTGCAGCCTTTCCATACTCCTTGCGAGCCACGTAGGCAGAGAGCACGCGCGTGTCCGCAGCCTCGCCCGTCGCGATGAGCGGCGCGAGAAGCGCGTCTGCTTCGGCACCTTTCCCAAGCGCGATGAGTGCCGCAGCGTAATAGAATCGAGCCTCTCGAAATGCCGGCTCAAGCTCGTACGCTGTCTTGAGATAGCCGAGAGACGCCTGATCGTCCCCGCGCAGCTGCGCGTTTCGAGCAAGTTCAAAATAAATGGTCTGTTTCTTCAACGAAAGCTGACGTGCTTTATCGAGCGCAAGACCTCCCTGCACGTAATCGCCGGCGGCTTGTTGCAGGATTCCCTGAAACAACGGAAAGCGCGCATCGAGCGGAGACTCCTTCGCCTGGTCCTGCATTCCTTTTACCGCAGCATCGTAGAACTGCTGCTTAATCTCATTTGTCATACCGCTGCGCAAAATTTGCGCAGCACCTTGCGTGAGCTGTTCGCGCGCCTCTTGGGTGCCATAGGTATTAAGTGCGATTGCCGCGTTGAAATACTCGAGGTTCTTCAAGACGCCCTCCTTGTGTTGCCCGAGTCCGGAGAGCACGAGCCTGTTTGCCGTGAGGGCCGGACCGTTGACGAAATACACGGTGCCACATGTGACGAGAGTCATCAAAAGCGCCACATACGGCAACATCGAGGAAGGGAGCGCCGCGCTTTCAAAGAGTCGCTTCGCATCCCCCGCGTGGCCAACGCGAAAGACGATATATCCAAGTATGGTCGCAAAAAGGATGTAGCTCGTAACATTGTCGAATACGAAGAAGTTGTGGCAGAAATACGCGGCAAGTAATCCGGTAAGCAGACTCCGCTCAACCGCACCAAATCCGGTGCGCCACAATGCCCAGAGCGCCGCAGCAAAGATAGCGAGATACGAGATGAGGCCCATGAACCCACCCGCGACAAGCCAATCAAAAATAATGTTGTGTACGCGATCAAACCACGCCTCCTGCGCATACATCCGCGGATCGTAGTACTTATCAAAAACGATTGCGTAATTCTCCTGTCCCCAGCCGAGAATCGGGCGCTCTTTGACCCCTTGCCATGCAATAGACCAGTTGATGAAGCGCGCCTTCACGGTGTTGTCCTGCAATGAAATGGTCGCGAGTCGATCGATGAAGACGATTCGCTTCGCCCACTCCATATCCTTCACCAGCCAGACACCCGCGGCGGCGATGACGATGGCAATGACCGTACCAACGGCTATGCGCCACGCGACCCGAGAATTCTTGGATTGCAGAAGGACGAGTACCGCGGCAAGGAAGGCACCGCCCGCGAGCCCGAGCATTGCGCCACGCGTACCGGTGAAGAGCAGCGCAAACGTGTCGACGACAATGATGGAGCCGTATGCAAGCGAGATGGCAAGCCGCTGACCGGGGCGTCGCTCAACCCACTGCTGCGCCCAGAGCATTGCTGCAATGAACACATGGAAGAGCATGTACGCGGCGAGATAAATGGGATTGCCGAAAGTCGCGTCGATGCGCGCACCGAGGCCGGCAGCACCTCCCTGCCCCAGCGAAGAAATGCCCGCAAGTTGCAAGAAACCATACACGGCGAGATACACTGAGACACCGAGCGACACCCACAGTAGCCAGCGCCAGATCTTCTCCTTGGTGAGCATCGCGGAGGCGATTACCGTAAGTGCGAAGAAGTGTGCGAGCGTAACCCACCCGTCCATGCGTTCAAAATTGCTCCACAAGCTCTTCATTGGCTGCACGCCCAGGACGTCGGCCAGGCCGATAATCGCCACGAATGCCGCAACCGCGCCAAGAACGAGCGAGCGGCGCGGACGGTATGCGGGATACACGAGCGCAAGCGCGATATACGCGCCCGCCATAATCTCTACGATGATGCGGAAGGCGAAGTTTTTCCCCGTAATGTAGGGGAAGAAGAGGTTGTAGAGAAAATGCGTGCCGTCCGCGACGATAAGCGCCACAAAGGGAAGACTGAAAAGCGCCCCGAGGACAACGTAGCGGAGGACCTTTTCCAAAGCTGACATGGGCAGGATTGTATCACGCCTCCTCCGGAGCGCGAGAAGCGCGAAATCGCCGGTATAGCTGCTGTACGGCAACGCTCGCGAGTATAAAAATGAACGGCTCCGCGGGCATGCGATACGGTGGCATAGAAATCGGGCCCGTGAGAGCCGCAAACGCGAGGGCAATTACCCAGAAAAATACCGCAAGAGGTCGTAAGGAGCGCGGCACGAGGAGGATGGCAAGAGCCGCAAGCGTCCACACGCAGAGCCAGAGCACTTGTTCTATCACGTCGACCGGATTCTCGCGGGTGGCCTCAGCAAGCGCACCGAAATCACGTGCAAGTATGGCAGCGGACATATTCGCATCTTTCGGCGGTTCTCCCGTGAACACCCCCTGCTGGTAGAGCGCGAGGTGCGCCGCACTCACCGAGCTGCTCACGAAAAAGGGTATCGTCTTAAACGCGTGGAAAAAAGCATACGATACCCACTTCCCCTCCATGTATTCAAATATCAGCGCTCGCTCGGCATCCGAATATACAAAATCATGATGCACACCTAAGACGCCGTTTTTATCGAGTCGCTTCAGCATCTCGCCCCATACCGCCTCCTTCGTCTTGCCCGTCCGCCAGACTTCGTACTCAGCAACATTCGCAAACAGCGCGTTGTACGTACCGATTGATGAGAGCGAGAAATGCTCGGCGACCGCATAGTTGCGCGCCATCCATGGCACCGTTACGAGTAGAAGCCCGAGCACCGCCACGGCCACCGTGAGCGCAGCCCGACGCAACTCACCCCGATGAGACCATAGCACCCACAGGAGGATGATTGGCGCAATGAAGAGGCCGATTGGTCGAACGAGTGCGAGAAGACCGATGAGGAGCCCACCGATAAATGCATGGCGCAGCGAGAGACGCGGCTGCGTGAAGAGCGCAATTGCAGCGACCAGCGCAAAGACAAATAGCGTCTCCGTGTACACGGTGAGCGTCTTCAGCATAACCATAGGGTCCAGCGTGTATAGAGCGGCAGCGACACTGCCTATCGCCGGAGAGAAGAAGCGTCTGCCGATGATATAGATGAATACCGCCGTCATCGCGAGTACGACAATCTGACCCACGATGAGTGCTATCGGTGAATTCCATATAAGAAGAATGAGCGCAAGAAACGCCGGGGTGCCCGGTGTACGAAATGTCTCGGGCGCGCTCTCCAGCGTCATCGCGAACCGCTGTTCATCGATCATCATGCGCGCAAGATCGACGTAGATGCGAGAGTCCGAATGCGCAAACCCGAGAATAGCTGTCTCGGTGCCGACACCAGAGAGACTCGCCATCCCCAGCATCGCCACGCCAAGGCATACGTAGAGGATGACTACGGCACCCCCGACAGCCACGAGATCGCGATGCTTTCTGAGACTCTCCCGACAGCGTTGCGCCATTCGCGCGAGAAACAACATGGGCAGGATTGTAGCACCGCCTCCACACCGCGCTAGCGCGGTGTGGAGGCGGGCGATATAGTTGGCCCATGATGCTATCGCTCCGTGAGCGCTTCATACGACTTGTCGACTGGTCCGAGAGGCTGGCACGTACCGATATGCGCTACCTCATTCGAGGTGGGTTCTGGCTCACGCTCGGGCAGTTCGTCTCAATGACGGCAGGTTTCTTACTCTCTCTCATCCTGGGAAATTTCGTTTCCAAGGAGATTTTCGGCATGTACAAATTCGTGTTCTCTCTTGCCGGTGTGTTTAGCACAGCGACGCTCACCGCAATCGGGACCACCGTGGCGCAGGCAGTCGCGCGCGGGTATGACGGAGCATTGCACCATGGCTTCCGCACCTACCTCGCGTGGAGCGTGCCGAGCGTATTCGCTACCCTCGCAGGCTCGGCATACTATTTCTGGAACAGCAACGTCACGCTTGGCTCCTCACTCCTCATTGTCGCGTTTCTCTCGCCGCTCCTTACGGCATTTAATCTCTATGCGGCATTTCTGCAGGGGAAGAAAGATTTCCGCCGCTCGTCGCTCTACGGTTTCTTCTTGAGTACGCTGCCGCCACTCGCACTCATTGCGATTGTCATGTCAGGCTATACCGAATCCGTATTTCTGCTTATTGCCGCGTACTACATCACCATCGTTGCGCTATCAGCATTCTTCCATTTCCGGACGATGAAAGTGTACGCGCCGAAGGATGAGCGTGATCCGGAGATGCGACGCAATGCGGTGCACTTGAGCTTCATCAACGTTCTCGGCCGCGTCGCTTCCTACGCGGACAGCGTGCTCGTATTCCATTATCTTGGTGCGGCACCCCTTGCGGTGTATGCATTCGCATTCGCGCCACCGCAGTACGTACTGCGCTTCAACGGCATCTTCAAGACTCTTGCGCTTCCGAAGCTCGCCGAGCGTGATATCCCGACGCTGAAGAAGACACTCCCACGCAAAATCATGATGCATTTTCTCGTGGCGGGCGTTGCGACAATCGGCTACATACTGCTCTGCCCGTACTTCTATCAATACCTCTTCCCGCAGTACATCGAGTCTATTCTGTACTCACAGGCACTCGGTCTCATTATCCTCTCCGCCCCCGGCGTATGGCTCGGCCAGACGCTCGTCGCACACATGCGAAAAAAGGAGCTGTATCTCCTCAACACCGTCAGTCCCCTCCTGAAGCTTGGGCTTTTCTTTACACTCATTCCGATTTTCGGAATATGGGGCGTCGTGTACGCAACGCTGACGACAGCCTTCCTCGGCTTTCTGCTCTCCGCGTGGGTATTCTCGCGTCTCTAGGCGCGCAAAAATGCTTTCAGTCGCGATGAGAAATCGCCCGCTTCCACGTCTGGCTCAAACGCAGAGTCGGCACCTCCTCGTGCGGCATCGATGAGTGCGCTGCGGAATTCCGCGCGATCGGTAATGATGTGTCTAATCCCATACGCTGGCGCAAAGTCATCCATATACCGAAGCGGCGTGAAATTGATGATGAGAGATGGCGTATGAGTCGCACGCGCCGTCATGTTGACGATTGACACGGGGTGCGCGATATATAAATCCGCAATGCGAGCGAGATCTTCCGCATCATGTTCGAGCGTCACGACCTGCGCGACATCCGCGTAGTGCGGTGCATCAGCGAATTCGCGCGGATGCAGCTTGAAGAGAATAGTCGCATGTGCCCCGTACGCTACACGAATGTCAGCAATGAGCGATCGATAGTACGCGATATTCTCCTCCTTGCTCATGCACACGGACATGTTGCCCGCGTAAAAGATAGTCGAGAGTAAGAGTATGCATGGCTTATCCGTCGGGAGTCCGTATGCGGCGCGCTGTGCAGCGCGCTTTTCAGGTGTGAGCGTATGCGCAATCTCTCGCGCCCTCTCCGCATCGAAATTGCCCACCACCTCTATCGATTCATCGCTATACCCATGCGCACGAAAATATCCTCGTGAATATTGGTCAAAGACGCCAATGCGCTCGGGTAGCTCGGAATATACGTAGCGCTCATGAGTAACCGCATCGAACAATCGGAATACCCCGCGCAGGAGCGAAAAATAAATGGCCCGCGGTATCCCGCGCACAAGCGAACCGTCTCTACCGCGCATTTTCTGGAGCGCGCGCAGAAGCGAACGCTTTTGGTGCTCTGTGTGCGATGAGTGCATGCACCACTGGAGCGCTGCGACCTGCACACCTGCCTTCCGAGCTTCGTGCACCAACATTTTCATCGTGTCAGGAAGACGTCCTTCAGTGATAAAAAGTGCATCACGCTCGCGAGCGAGGAGTGCGCGAACGCGCGTGCGCAATCGATTGAACGCACGGATATGCGAGACGAACGGCAGGCGGCCGCTCGCTTCGCTCAGTATCTGATACGGAAGCCCCTTCTCCTCAGCATAGGCACGCATGCCGAGGTCTTCGAACAGTACCAGTGACGGCTCTCGGCCGAGTGAGCGCACGAGCGGAAAGAGCCGCTCATAGTACTTGAGGCTCGCAATGTACCGCGGCACGAAAAATATGGTGCGCATACTTAGCGTAGTTTAAATGCCGCTTCAAGCGATGCGATATCCTCGGGCCCATCGAGATCGATGCTCTCCTCGGCGCTCATGACAAACGGAAGCGTCCGCTCCCCGTCGAAGCGGGGAGTCTGCACGCATGGCTGCGC
The DNA here is from genome assembly GCA_964349145.1 of uncultured Candidatus Saccharibacteria bacterium. Taxonomy (GTDB): domain Bacteria; phylum Patescibacteriota; class Minisyncoccia; order Phycocordibacterales; family UBA2100; genus UBA10103. The sequence continues at coordinate 7,902 of CAYGFN010000005.1, read as the reverse complement.
CTTCATGATGTAGATGGCACCGTTCGGCATGTAGAGCTTTGGTAGCGATTGACGATTCATGTTGGCGTACTGCGCACCCGCCGCGTAGCGCAGATATCCTGCATCGTCTTGAATGGATGACTTGAGCACCGCATTGTCTATCTGATAGACGCTCATGAGCGCATCAGCTGCGCCATCTTTCTCAAGCGCTGCGAACGCGGCGCTCAAATGCTGCGCGGTACGCAGCGGCGAAGTCGGCTGTAAATACGTCACAAATTCCGGGAGCGCACCGTGCGTAGTCTCGTACGCTTGGAGGGCGTGCTGCAAAACGGGTTTCGCACCCGCCGTGTCCGATGCTATGTCAGCGGGCCGCTTCAACGGCTCGGCGCCAAAACTGTGAGCCACCGCAAGAATTTCATCGTCGTCGGAAGAAACGACGACGCGCTCGATGTATGGGCACGCGAGTGCCGCCTCAATCGTCCACGCGATGAGGGGCTTCCCTGCCATCGGGTACAGATTCTTCCGCGGGATTCCCTTGGAGCCACCCCGAGCCGGAATCAAGGCGAAGGCTTTCATGCGCTCGTAGTGCGATGCGCGCCGCCGTCGGCGAGAAGCTTCTTGATTTCAGGCACAGAGAGCAGAGTGGTGTTCTCTGATGTGAATTCCCCGCGGCGCGCCTTCTTCGCTCGCGGATACGAGAGCTTCGGGCTCACGCCGGACGCTTTGAAATCAGGTGTGATGATGTACAAATCCGGTGTCTCAAGTGCTGTCTCCGATTCTTCAGTGCTCAATAGTTTCTCGTGCGTGCGCTCACCCTCCTTGCTGCCAATCACCTTCACCGCGACTGGCTTCGATATGATGCCTTCCTCGCGCAAGAGCTCCTCGAGCGCCGCGACGGTGTCTCCCATCCGTGCAGCGGGCATTTTGAGAACGAAAATTTCTCGCTCGCGCATCATGGAGGCGGCGCTAAAGACGAGCGAGACCGCTTGCGGGATAGACATGAAGAATCGTGTCATCGAGGGGTCCGTGAGTGTGACGGGACCGCCCTTTTTCATTTGTCGTACAAAATGCGGCATGACCGAGCCGCGCGACCACAAGACGTTGCCGAAGCGCACGCAGCTAAAGGTCGTCCGCTTATCACCTTTGTAGAAAAAGCTCGAGAGCATGAGCTTCTCGGCGAGGAGCTTCGTCGTGCCCATCACGTTGGTCGGATTGGTGGCTTTGTCGGTCGAGATGCCGATGACTTTCTCGACGTTGTGCGCGAAGGCGCAGTCAATCACATTCTGCGTCCCTCCCACGTTGGTCTTCACTGCCTCAAAAGGATTACGCTCACAAATATCCACGTGTTTCATCGCCGCTGCGTGAAAGACGATATCGATACCATCCATCGCGAGCATGAGCCGCTCTTTATCGCGCACATCGCCAATCAAAAAGCGCACGCGGCTGTCGGCGCCAATCTCGCGCGCGAGATCCACCTGCTTACCTTCGTCGCGGGAAAACACACGGACCTGCGCCGGATTCTTCGCGAGGAGCTGCCGAACAATCTCACTGCCGATGGAGCCGGTCCCGCCCGTTACGAGTATCTTCTTGTTTTTGAATTCGTTGATCATACGTTCGTCGTGCTGAAATCGTACCATGCGCGAAATCGCTCATGCATACGCTTGAGACCCTTTTTTACATCGTGCGCAGGCATGCCGACGCGCTTCACGAGCTTCGCATTGTCGGCGATGATGCTCTCCGTATCGATGCCCGCATTCCCTTCCGTGCGCGAGAGAGACTTCCCGACGACCTTCTCGAGGGTACTAAGCAGCTGATCGGTAGTCGTACCCACACCGGTGGAAACATTGATGTACTCAAGCGCTTTCGCGCTCGGGGAAAGTACAAGCGTCGCAAGAGCAAGGACGACATCGTCCACGAAAATATAGTCACGGACACGACTCCCGCCACGAACCTCCAGCGACCCTCCCGTGAAGAGTGCGCGGAACGCATGTCCGAGAACTCCCTTGTTCCTCACGTCTCCGTAGACATTGCCGAGACGCGCGATGGTGATGCGTGTTGTGCCGTGTGCGGCGCCGGCGATGAGCTTCTCCTCGCGCATTTTGAGTTTTTCGTATGCGGTCACTGCCTGGAGCGGTGCGTTCTCCTTTTGCGCCTCACCGCCGCCGCGATAGAGCAGCGTGGTCGAGGTGTAGAGGAGATGCTTGCCACCATGCTTCGCGATGCTCTTGAGAATATTTTTGGTGACTGCTTCGTTCGGTTGGATAAGGAGGGCGATGGCATCGTGCGATGCGACGAGCGCATCAATGTCTGACGAGCCCGCATCGACGCGATAGTAGAGAGCGGATGACGGCGCTGCGCTCGTGAGCGGCTCCGTATGCGAGACCGAGACCCTCTCCACCCCGCGACGGATGAGTTCCGCGACGAGCGGGGCTCCGATGAAGCCCGTGCCGCCGATAACGAGTACGCTTTGTATCTTGGCCATATTAGTAGGTGAGTACCTTTTGGACGTTTGGTAGTTTAATAGTCTCGAGAATTTTCACAATGCGACGCGCGGTATCACCCTGATCGTACGGATTCTTGGCCTTCTTGATACGTGCAATGAACGCCTTATCGCCGAGCGCCCTCTCGAGTGCGCGCGTGATGGCGCCGCGATTGTTCGGTACATCGATGACGTTGGCACCACGCTCGCGGTGCTGTTGGCGCGTACCGATGTTGATTGTCGGCAACCCGAATGACGGTGCCTCGTGAATGCCTGTCGAGGAGTTGCCTGCGAGCGCGGCAGCATGTTTCAAAATGCGGAGATAATCTTCGTACACGATGTGCGGATACACGAGAAAGCCCGAGGTCTCAAGGCGCGCAATAATGCGCTTGCCGCCGGCATCGTTGTTGGAATAAATGACGAGCACTTGTGCGCCATGCATCTCAGCGACCTGCTTGAGCGCTGCAATACTCTCCGCAATCTGACGCTCCACATCGTGCACCTCGGTTGTGACCGGATGCTGTGAAAACACGATGAGTGGTTTATCCGGATCGAGTCCGTACTTTTTGAATATGACTTCTTTTTTCGGGTACGAAATAGCGTGAATGGTGTCGAGGCTCGGGCTCCCGACGAGGAAGATGTATTTTGGATCTTCGCCGAGCTTTATGACCCGCTCCCTGCTCTCCTTGGTGGCCACGAAGTGGATGTGAGCAAATTTCGTCGTCGCATGTCGGATGACCTCGTCAATCGTACCGCTGCGCTCGCCTCCCTGTATGTGTACGACAGGCACATTCATATGCATACCGACAATCGCTGCTGCAAGGTGCGCATCGAGGTCGAAGCCGCAAAAAATCATGTCAGGTTTCAGGCGCTGCACCGCATCGGTGATTTTCAAAATGTACTGACCGAGCGCACGCGACATGGTCGCGCCGTCATCTTTGTCGGTCGTCTTGAAGACAGGAATAGACGCGCTGATTTTGAAGCCCTCGCGTTCGAGGACCTTCTTCGTCTCACCAAACGAGCGTAGGAGGTGCGCTCCGGTAACCGCAATCTGGAGCTCAAGCTTCGGGCTCTTCTGCACGAGCCGCATGATGGGCTTGAGTCGGCTGTAATCGGCGCGACGCTCTGTCACGAAAAGGATTTTGCGCTTTTTCATACTAGGCAATGTCGGCACGCTTCAGCTGCACATCCGATGAAATATCGCGCCGTGCACGCTTCCCAAGCAGCTTCTCGTAATCGACAGCCATAATCTCGCCCGTGCCGGGCCGCTTCACCCAGAGATTCTTTGTGCTGAATCGCTCGCCCTTTTTTATCGGCGCAATCGATACCACCGACGCAAACGCAAATGCAATCGTCGGAGCCTCGCCTTTCGCCGCCTCTTTCTTGCCGCCGCGCGCTTCCCAGATTGCGCGTGAGCCGTGAATGAGATCCCTGAGCTCTTTCGGGTCAATCGAGAGCGCGACGTCCGGTCCCGGCCACGTTTTGTCCGAGGTGAAATGTTTTTCGACAATAGATCCCCCCATCGCGACAGCGGCGAATCCGGTGTAGATGCCAAGCGAGTGGCACGAGAGTCCGGTGACGACATCGGGAAACGCTTTTTGAATCTCCGTGAGTCCGCCGAGGCGCACATCTTTGTACGGGGTCGGGTAGATGTTGGTGCAATGCAAAATCGCAAACGGGACCTTGTGCTTTCTCAATATCTGAACAGCAGGACGAATCGTCTTAATGGTATTCATGCCGGTCGAAAGAATCACCGGCTTCTTGAAGCGCGCAATGTGCTCGATGAGCGGATAGTTGTTGGTCTCACCTGAACCAATCTTATATGCGCTCACGTTCATGCGATGCAACTGATCCGCCGCGGCACGTGAGAATGGTGTCGCGAGATAAATCATGCCGAGCTTCTCGACGTACCGCTTGATTTCGCGGTCCTGGCTTTCGGTAAGCGCACAGCGCTCGATAATTTCGTAAATCGATTCCTTCGTGTGTCCCGGAATGACCTTTTTCGCCTCGTGTGACATTTCGTCCGCGACGACGTGTATCTGAAACTTTACGCATTCCGCGCCGGCCGCCTTGGCGTCCCGAATCATGCGCTTGGCCTTCGCCATCGAACCCTCATGATTGATGCCTATTTCGGCGATTACGAACGGTGCGAAATCGGGGCCGATCTTCCGGCCCTGGATGGCAAATGAAGGCTTTTTTGAGGTCTTTTTGGCCGCCATAACCGCAATACAATACAACACTTCTGGAATTTTTCAAACCCCCGCCCTATCGTGAGGCGGTAGCTATGAGCGCCTGCGCAAGCCGCTGCCCCGCACCCCCGAGGGGCGAAGCAAAGTGCTCGACAATAGCTGCCCGCCCCGCACCATCGAGCGCGGGATCCGCGAGGTACGCACGCACAGCTTCGGTGAGCTCTCGCTCGCTGCGCACGACACGGACGCCGCGCGTTCTATTAATCAAGCGCACAATATGTGTGAAGTAATCGTAGAATCGCGCCACCGAGAGCCACGGGTTCGAGGCAATCCGCTCGCCATCAAACGCGACAGTCACGACCGGTGTATCGAAACACGAGGCATCGACCATGAGCGTCGAGCCTGTGGTCACTACGACATCCGCGTGCGCGAGCGATTCGATGAGATGCGGGAGCGAGGAGAGATCTTGATCGTCCAGCGTTACGGTCGCTGTAGTCGAAAGTCGCTCGTGCATCGGAAATGCCGGATGTGGGCGGAAAATTGCTTGCGCACCGAGCTCCTCGGCCACGCGCCCGATGATGCGCCCCATGTCCGCCTCATGCGGAAAAAGAAATTCTCCAATCGCGCCGTAGAGAATTATTTTCTTCTCGGGATTGAGCCCGAGCTTCGCGCACAATGCCTCGCGCGATCCGCGGAGCGACACGTCGGTATAGAAATCGTAATGCGGCAATCCCGTGACCGTGATGCGAGATCGCGGAATGTCATGGAGCAGCACGGCTGTCTCCGCGATGTATTCACTTTGAGCAAAGAAATAGTCCGGCAGCTGTCGCAGGTACCCGAAGCCCGTGAGGTTGTCCCAGCTGCGTACCATGCCGACTGTCGGTATGCGTCGCGCCTTCGCCTCTCGGAGAATCTGCGCATCAACATCGGTATCCGTGAGCACCGTGGAAAACACGATGGTCGGTGCGTACGTGTCGAAAAGTGCTCTCACCGAATCGTGACGAGGTACGTACCCTTCGCACGCGCGTAGAAGACTCCTCAAGAGCCACGCATTCCCCAAGACATGTCCGAGTACCCGCTTGCACAGAGGCGGTATGGAGCTCTGGCCGCTCTCCCACGCGCGACGCTGCATGACATCGTTGGTCCCCGTATAGAGTCCGTTGCGCCCGAGAAAGCCCAGTGCCCCATCGAGCAGTGATCGTGGACCGCGCTGGAGAGGGACGATAATGATTCCTTGTGATGCGAACTCCTTCGTCAATGATTCGACAAGCGCAGGGGGTGCTGCAAAGATTATTCTGGAGAGCGGGCGATCCTTCCGGAGCATATCGACAAAGGCGGTGCGCAAAATATTGCGAATGATGAATAGCTCGGGGACACAGATGAGTATCGTTTCGTGCTGTGACATAGGGGGCAATTGAGCCAACCCACTATACCAGGAACATACGCGTGCGCTCGGCTCGTCATGTAGAATGCCCGGTATGGACGCGCCGTATACTCCCCGCTACTACGAGCGCCAGGAAGGCGGCTCCGTAGAGGCTGCGAAAGCGATTGTGCCGCATGTGCTGAATTTGATTGCACCGCGCTCAGTCATAGATGTCGGTTGCGGTGTCGGGACGTGGCTCTCCGTATTCCATGAACGCGGCATCCAAATTGCCGGCTTCGACGGCACGTGGGTGAAGGAGGAAAAACTCCATATTCCGAAAGAAAACTTCAGCGCTATCGACATCGAGACCATCGGGGACATCGGGCACGCAGATCTCGCGATGTCGCTTGAAGTCGGTGAGCACGTAAGCGCAGCAGCTGCCCCAAAGCTTGTCGCGGCACTGGTGCATGCAGCCCCCGTCGTCCTCTTCTCCGCCGCGATTCCGCTTCAAGGAGGCACGCATCATATTAATGAGCAGTGGCCCTCCTATTGGGCGCACTTGTTTCGTGCGCACGGGTATGTCCCTATCGATTGCATCCGGCCACGCGTATGGAATGAACGCATCGATTATTGGTACGCGCAAAATTCCATAATCTATGTCGACAAGGACAAACTCTCCACGTACCCGCAGCTTGCACGGCTCGCCGAAGAGGGATTCCCAGATCCGCTTCCGCTGGTCCACCCGCAAAAATTCCTCTACGTCGCCGAGCGCTATAAACTCATTGAGCCGTTTATCGCCCTCTTGCCGGGCGGCCTTGTCCGCGGAGGTAAACGGCTGCTCTCGCGCCTCTTTCGGCGATAACGAATGCCGCGCATCGGCGCAGTAGCATCAATGTTTCCGCTCCTCTATACCCCGTGAGATAAACAAATCTAGAGCTTGGCGAGAATATTATTCACTATCTCATGGGGTATACCCCATGAGATAATTTCTAAATGTTCTACGTATACGTGCTGAGAAGCCCCAAGCAGTTTTATATCGGCTCGACAGGGGATCTCAAGCGGCGTCTCTCCGAGCATCTTAAAGACAAGATTTTCTCAAGTAAAAATAGAGGTCCCTGGAATCTGATTTATTACGAGGCATCAAGTGCCGAAAAAGATGCTCGGATGCGTGAAAAGTACCTCAAAACGGCTTGGGGTCGGCGATATCTAAAAAATCGCATCAAGAATGCGTCTTAATATCTCACGGGGTATACTGCCCACATGATCATTGTGCGTGCACCGCTACGCATCAGCTTCGTCGGAGGAGGCACTGACCTCGCCGCGTACTACTCGAAAAAGCCCGGAAGCGTCATCTCTGCGGCTATCAATAAATACGTCTACGTGACGCTGACACGGACGCCGTCGAAAAAGGTCTCGGTGCGGTATTCCATCGGCGAGCTCGTCGATCACCCACGCGAATTGCAGCACAATCGCGTGCGCGCCATGCTTCTCGACCTCGACATCACCGACTCCATAGAAATCTCGAGCTTCTCCCAAATCCCCGGGCAGACGGGCCTCGGCTCGTCATCCGCATTTTCTGTCGCACTCGTGAAGGGGCTGCACGCGCTCACAGGCACCAAGCTGAGCGCTCGCGCCTGTGCAGAAGAGGCGTGCCGGCTCGAAATCGACCTGCTGCACGAACCTATCGGCAAGCAAGATCAGTATGCCTCGGCGCTCGGCGGACTCAACGTCATGACATTCCACAAAGACGAATCGGTCGATGTGGAGCAGCTCCACCTCGACTATCGCCGCCGACTCGCCTTCGAAGATCACCTCCTCCTGTACTTCACCGGCATCACGCGCGAAGCTTCGAGCATCTTGAGCGTCCAGAAGAAAAATACAGCCGCTGCAGC
>CAYGFN010000004.1:3417-28124 GCA_964349145.1 uncultured Candidatus Saccharibacteria bacterium | reverse complement strand
CTGCGATGAAAATAGCGCACGACGAGAAATTCCTGATGGCATTTCTCAAAAAAGCAGCCGCTGTCAACACTGATCACCCGGTCGTCATTTCGAAATTCGTGGAGAATGCACGCGAGATTGAAATAGACGGTGTGGCGCAGGGCGGCAAACTTGTCATCTACGCAATCTCTGAGCACGTCGAGAATGCGGGCACTCACTCGGGCGATGCGACCGTCGTACTTCCTCCGCAGCGCACATATCTCGAGACCATACGCCGCGCCAAGGGCATCACGAAATCAATTGTGAAGTCCCTCAAAATCACGGGCCCATTCAACATGCAATTTCTTGCCAAGGACAATCACCTGATGGTCATCGAGTGCAACGTGCGCGCATCGCGCAGCTTCCCCTTCGTATCGAAAGTCACAGGCCATAATTTTATCGACCTCGCAGTCCGCGCGATGCTCGGCGAAGACATTTCCGGCGACTATCGCACCGTCGAGCTCGATACCGTCGCAGTAAAATCGCCGCAGTTTTCGTACAGCCGCATCAAGGGCGCGGACCCGACCACATCAGTCGAGATGGGCTCGACCGGCGAGGTCGCCTGCTTCGGTGATTCCTTTGGCGAGGCGCTCATCACATCCATGATGTCTGCAGGATTCCGCCTCCCAAAGAAAAATATTCTGCTCTCACTTGGTGGTCCGGAAAATAAGGTGAAGCTCCTCGCCTCCGCGGAGAAGTTGGCTCAGATGAAATTCAATCTCTTTGCCACCGAGAACACTGCGGATTTCCTGCGCAAGAGTGGTATCAAGTGCACGAAAGTTACCAAGGGTACGGGTACGGGACCGAAATCCGTGCTCGGCCTCGTCGAAAGCGGCGTGCTCGATCTCATCATCAATATCCCGGTGCGTCAGCGTGAAGTCCTTGACGGATTCCTCACCCGTCGCAAAGCAATCGACATGAACATCCCGCTCATCACGAATCGCCAGCTCGCGGAGGCATTCGTCACCGCCCTCTCCGAAACGGACGTACACGAACTCCCGATCAAATCCTGGGCCGAATACCGAGAATAGGGAGCAGTCGCTTAGTGGACGGATCAGGCTTATCGCGTATCATGTATTTGATAGGAGTTATTAGATAACGGCCAGAACATGAAAACAATTCTTAGACCATCTTTTTTTATCCTCGCGGCATCAATGGCCGTTCTTTTTATTGCCGCTACGGCTCACGCGAGTCACTCCTGGGGTGGATATCATTGGGCACGCACATCTAATTCCTTTACCCTCAAACTTGGCAATAATCTGACAGGAAACTGGGGCGGTTATCTTGCTACTGCATCCTCCGACTGGAGTCAGTCAAGTGTTCTCGATACCGTCATAGTTTCCGGCAACGCGGGAAGAAACTGCAAAGCAATTAACGGAACGGTTCAGGTTTGCAACAGAGCCTATGGCAGCAATGGCTGGCTTGGCATTGCACAGATTTGGATTAGTGGAAGTCATATTACAGCGGGAACTGTAAAAATGAACGACACGTATTTCAACACTGCCAACTACAATACGCCGGGCTGGAAACAGTTCGTTGTCTGCCAAGAAGTCGGGCACGCCTTTGGGCTCAATCACCAAGATGAGGACTTCAATAGTGCGAATCTTGGCACGTGCATGGACTACACGAACAATCCTGACCGCAACGACGGCGCTGGCAACAACCTTCACCCGAATACACACGATTACGAACAGCTTGCGATTATCTACGCCCATCTTGATTCCGTCACGACGGTGTCTGCTGGCAACACAAAGCCGGGAGCTTCAGGAGCAGCGCAAAGCGGGAACTTCGACAATGCTTCGGAGTGGGGTCAGGCGATCCGAACCTCTTCTGACGGCAATCCGTCTCTCTACGTTCGCGATATAGGGAATGGGGACAAAGTAATAACGCACGTCATCTGGGCGAATCAGTAGAATCTTCGAGTCACTGATAACGGGGCAGTCACCGTATTTCAAACCGTCGTGACCGCTCTCTGCGGTACCTCCGTCTACGACCTCCCCATCAAATCTTGGGCTGAATTCCGCGAGTAGATTGACGTATAAGCATATATAATGTATAATGAACTTGTCCAATCGAGAGAGGTTCTTTATGCTAAAACAGGAGATCGACAGCTTTCGCGAGCTGTTCGAGGACATGGCGCGCGAGTATCGACGCCTGCAACCGGCCCTCATGCCCTGCGCATGCGGCTTCCTGATCGGCTTCGTGCTGATCTTAATCGGGTCGACGACACGAGAGCTTCAAGAGCTCGGTTATGGTCCCGCATGGCTTCTCACGATCGTCGGCATGCTGAGCATGCTCGCGGCACTGGTCACCGTTCTCCGGGGCATCATCCGCTTCTTGCTCCACGTCGAGAAACAGATACCGAACTAGGAAGGAGGGTCATCGTTTCCTGCTGGAGCACATCCGCTCGAACAGATGACCACTGCGGAGAACGGACGCGGCACCCGAGGCGGCGAAGCGGTAGCTTCTGCCGCCTTCGTCTTTTTATTTCTTCCCCTTCTTCAACATTTTCTTGAGGTAGTAGCCGGTAGACAGTACGTACAATGCATGAGATAAGTTCGGTAGCTCAACCACGAGAGGCACGAAATGACACCTGATAAAGTCCCGCTATTTGTCGCACGGAGTGTCGATGCGCCGCGTCCGGATCTGCCGTTCGACGAACGCGATGCCATTTCAGCAGTCGTGCGGAATCCGCGAACGAGGCAATATCTTGTTCTTCGCTGGGCAAACGTCGGCTGGATTACATTCATCACGGGCGGCATAGAGGCCGGACAGACTCCCGAGGAAGCGGCACGCGCTGAGGTGAGGCAAGAGACCGGCTATCTCAACCTGAAGCTGGTCGACGAATTGCCGAGGTTCGACGCCAAGTTCTTCCACGGTCCAAAGAATGTGAATCGATTTGCGCATGTTCGATCTTTCCTCTTCGACCTTGTCAATGAGGAGCGCGTTCCTGTCGCCGCGGAAGAAACGGCCATTCACACGTGTCACTGGCGTGACATGCTCACGCTCTGGCTGACGCCACAACTTCCCGAGGGTCATCGATTCCTGCTGGACTCCATCCGCTCGCATACATAAATGATCATCGCGAACCAGAATCACAGTACCCAAGGCGGCGAAGCGGTAGCTTCTGCCGCCTTCGTCTTTTTATTTCTTCCCCTTCTTCAACATTTTCTTGAGGTAGTAGCCGGTGTGTGAGCCATCGGTCTTGGAGACTTCTTCGGGGGTGCCCGGCGCCTGTCTAAACGCGTGCATTTTTTTTGGCATTTTGGATAGGATCGGGTCGGTATCCTAGCAGTTTGAAAGCTGAAATTATTATTAATTAGTCATGAAGTCGTTCCGTCGCGCCAAAAGAGCCTTATTTTGAGCCATAGAAGCAATGTGGATAACCTTGTGGATTCAGAGATATTTGCTATACTCATGAGCGTATCAACACGAAAAGGGACCCGAACGGTGTTAGTGCCTAAGGGTCCTTTTTCAATTTAGAGATGCTGGATTTTCGCTTTTACTCCGGCGTCGCCCAGATTGGCGAAGTAGTCGCTTCCCATTTTTTTGTATAAAGACGAGGCGAATTCCAGGTTCGGAAACAGCATCTTCCCGAATTTCCCTTTCTTGATGAGAAAATCAACCATCTTTTTATAGTCACCATCGCCGGAAACTATATAAATCTTTTCAAACGGCTCATCGTCGACAAGCTTGCGCATGACGCTAAATATGATGTCGCAATCGACATTGCCCTTCTTTTTCCCTTTGAGCGCAACGGAATGTTCACGAAATGAGAGGATAAAACCTGCCTTTTGGAGCTTGTCATACAGATCCTGTTCTCCCTCGGAAACGTATCCAAGAAAGTAGTAGGCTTCCCCCACGCCGTATTTATCTCTCAAGTAGGTGCGCAAACGACCGTGATTTACGGACCAGCCTTTCTCGCGCGTACCTAGGTGAAGATTTTGACCATCTATGAACGCGACGTTGGGACTTTTTTTGTCAAATGCCATAGCAAAAACCCCATAAAGGGGCGTCCTGAGAGAATAGCATATTTTAGGCGAGGCTCTGCGCAAAAAATGAACAACTACGACCTCTTCCCCTTCTTCAACATTTTCTTGAGGTAGTAGCCGGTGTGGCACCCCCACGGTTCGCAATTTCAATATTCCTTATTCTGTACGACCGTGAATTATAAAGAATGCGTTGCAAGTTTGTTTATTTACATTACCCGCACAATGCATTTGACATCAAGACATTTCATGTGATAATCGCGTCTGCGAACAGTTTCTCGAACCGTAGGGGTCAACGATGCGCACTTTCCTCATCAAGTTGTCCGTTGTCGCTGGCGCGTGCCTCGCTGCATGGCTCGTGAGCGGCTACCAGAACATCCATGACGAGAAGTACCTGAACATCGGCGCGGCCTTTGCCATCGCCACGTTCCTTGGCTTGTTCAACAGCATGCCGATCGGGCACGGTGTCGGACGCTTCTGGCGCATCCTCTGGATGCCGGTCAAGCTGATGTTCTTCTACGCCGTTTTCAGTACGCTCGGTGTACTGCTCATCTTGTCCTCGAATGACCCGATGTTGGTGGACTCGATGCGTCTCACGCGCTCGCTTGGCATCTCCATTCTCACCGCGTGCATTCTCGCGCTGATTGAGTGGTATGCCTACTCCGGCCCCGCGACGTCTTACTCGCCGCCGGAAGACGATCCGTCTTTCACGCTCAATCGTGTTAAGTCGCGGATCAGTGAACTCGCTAAAGGCACAGCGCCGAAGAAGTGAGCAAAGGGCCTGTTCGAACAAGACGGCAGAGACGACAGGTCTCCTGCCGTCTTTGCTTTTATTTCTTCCCCTTCTTCAGCATTTTCTTGAGGTAGTAGCCGGTGTGCGAACCATCCGTGCGGGAGACTTCTTCCGGCGTGCCTTGCGCGACGAGCTTGCCGCCGCCTTGGCCGCCTTCGGGGCCGATGTCGACGATATGATCCGCGCTCTTGAGCACATCGAGGTTGTGCTCGATCACGACGACGGTGTTGCCGCGCTCCACGAGCTTCTGGAGGATCTGGATGAGCTTGGCGACGTCGTCGTAGTGGAGGCCGACCGTCGGCTCATCGAGGAGGTAAATCGATTTCGTGATGTGCGGGCGATACAGCTCCGATGCGATCTTCACACGCTGCGCTTCGCCGCCGGAGAGCGTCGTCGCACTCTGACCAAGCTCGAGGTAGCCGAGACCCACATCGTCCAGCGACTGCAAGCGATCATGAACGGCGGGGATATCCTCGAAGAATGCCATAGCCTGCTCCACCGTCATCGAGAGCACGTCGTGGATGGACTTCTTTTTGTACTTGACCTCCAGCGTCTCTTTCATAAATCGCTTGCCGTTGCACACATCGCACGTCACGTACACCGTCGGGAGGAAGTGCATTTCCACTGCGATGAGGCCATTGCCCTGACACGCCTCACAGCGGCCGCCCTTTACGTTGAATGAGAATCTCCCCGGCCCCCAGCCGCGTGCGCGCGACTCTTCAGAGAGAGCGAACATATCGCGGATGTGCGTCCATGCACCTGTGTAGGTCGCGGGATTGGAGCGCGGTGTGCGACCGATCGGCGACTGGTCGATGAGGATGGCGCGGCCGACGTATTCGGTGCCGGAGAATTCAGCGACATTGTAGAGTTTGGCAGTGCGGTAGCGCTTGTCGAAGCGTGCTTGCAAATTTCGGTGCAGGATTTCATAGAGGAAGGTCGATTTGCCTGAGCCCGAGACGCCCGTAATTGCGACGAGTTTCGAGAGCGGAATGTCGACATTCAAATTCTTGATGTTGAATTTATTCGCCCCGCGAATTTTTATTTTGCCGCGATCTGCGGTACGTCGTGTTTTCGGCACTTCGATTTCCGCTTCCTCTCGCAGGTACGCGAGCGTGCGAGAGCCACTCTTGTTGGTCTTAGCTGTGAGCAAATCCTCAAGCCACCCTGCGGCAACGATATTGCCGCCATGCACCCCGGCACCCGGCCCGATATCCACAATGTAGTCTGACGCGTAAATAGTGTCTTCGTCATGCTCGACGACAAGCACCGTATTGCCGAGATCGCGGAGGCGCTTGAGTGTCTCGATGAGTTTGTCATTGTCGCGCTGGTGGAGGCCGATGGTCGGCTCATCGAGCACGTAGAGCGCTCCCACGAGGCCCGAGCCGAGCTGTGAAGCAAGACGGATGCGTTGCGCTTCACCGCCGGAGAGCGTGTTCGCCTTTCTATCGAGCGTGAGGTATTCAATGCCGACGTTGAGCATAAACTGGAGGCGCGATGTCACCTCTTTGACCACCGCTTTCGATATCTCCTGCTCTTTCTTGGTGAGCTTGAGCTTGTTGAAAAATGCCATCGCATCTTCAATCGAGAGGCTCGCGATATTCACAATGTTCATACCCGTCGCTGGACCCTTGTGATTCTCCGGCTCCACCACGGGCCCGAGAAATACATTGAGCGCTTCCGGGCGCAGGCGCTGGCCAGCGCACACTTCGCACGGCTCATCGCTCCAGAGGTATTTGGTGCCAAGACCTTTACACTCCGCGCATGCACCGTAGGGAGAATTAAATGAGAAAAGGCGCGGCTCGACTTCGGGAAATGAAAAGCCGTCGTACGGGCACATAAACTTCGCCGAGACGATGCGTCCCTTGCCATCTGCTCCGCGAATGCGGACGAGCCCTTCGCTCTCGAGAAGTGCACGCTCAATGGCCTCCGACGCTCGTTCAAAAGCGCCCTTCGCATCAGTATCGAATTCCGTGACGAAAATTTCATCCACGACGACATCGATATCGTGCCTATCATTCTTGCTAAGCTCGATGCGAGAGCGAAGTGATTTCTCCTCACCATCGATGACCACTTTCTCAAATCCTTTATTCAGCAAATCATAAAGGAGCTGGTAGTACTCGCCCTTGCGGCCCACGACGAGCGGGGCAAGGATCTTCACCTTCGCATCGGATACATCTTTGGTGAGCACCTTCCCTGGCCGGGCGGGCTTGTCACCCTTCTTCAGTTTCGGTGAAGCGCCGCGTGAGGTCTCGACGATTTCGAGCACCGCCTCAAGAATCTCTTCGTTGGAGAGCTTGCGAACCTCCCGCCCGCACGTCGGGCAGTGTGGGTGGCCGATGCGAGCGTACATGACGCGCAGGTAGTCGTAGATTTCTGTAATCGTCGCGACCGTCGAGCGCGGATTGTTTGAGCGACTTTTCTGATCAATGGAAATTGCCGGTGAGAGGCCCGTTATCTCATCGACATCCGGCTTCTGCATCTGGCGAAGGAATTGTCGCGCATAGGCAGAGAGCGATTCGACGTACTTGCGCTGACCCTCGGCAAATATCGTATCGAATGCAAGCGAGGACTTTCCCGAGCCCGATAGGCCCGTGAATACGACCATTTTGTTGCGCGGTACCTCCACGCTCACGTTCTTCAAATTATGGGTACGTGCACCTTTAATTGTTATCTTATCTGTTCCGAGGTCTTTGTCGTGTTTGTCAGTCATACGGTTTCGACCCCCGCTTTGCGCTAGGGGTTGGCTTGCCCCGTTAGAAGCGTCTTCGCTTTCTAACTGGGGTACGAAAGACTATACCACAGTCGTTCTATACAAAACATTCGGCCCGGTCGCTGCAAGGCGACCGGGCTTGAATCGAGGCAGTGCGTTCGCACGTGCTCACCAGAGCGGCCGGCGCTTTCGCACAGCAGCTCGCTTGGCTGGCGGTGAAGTCGGCGGAGCGTGCCCCAACGTCGTTTCGCGCTTGATCGCGCTGGTCGGGAACTTGAAGACGCCGCGGTTCTTGAACCACACGTGCACGTCATCGCCGACGCATTCGACTTGACGGCCGATGAGCCCCACAGGGAATTCGCCGCTAGAGGATCCCCAGCGACCAATCAGCGTCACCTTCTGCGGCAAAAGCGTGTCGACCATGGGATGCTCGTTGTAGTCCCACCCGTTGCTCACCTTGTCGGCATACTGCAGCTGACGCTGAGCGACAGCATGACCGAGGTTACGCTCGCGACGCGACTCACCGCGACCACGGTCGAAAGGGTGCACGCTAAACAAAGACGTGCCGATCTCTCCGTAGAATCCGTACCTGCTCATCCGTCCTCCTTCTCGCGCCCTAGTGCGCGAAGCTGCTCGAAGCTTAACTCATTTTTCCATCTACTGTAAACGGCGGGGTGTTGACCCCGCCGTCCGTACCTCTCGCCCTACGAAACCCGTGGAGTACGGCAGATGTGCCGTACAGTAAACTCCTCCGCGGGGTATTCCTTGGTGAAGCCGGGTCCGACGATGCTGACGAGGACAACACCGTCCTTCTCGTAGCACTGCTTGAAATGCCGGTAACCGTCTCCCTGCTGGAAGGTAGCCGTGCTGCACACACCGAAGCGCTGTTCACGGCTTCCGTCCGCCTCCCCGACCATCGGCGGTTCGTGTGAAAAGTAGAGCTCGATCGTCTCACCGTACATGGCGAACTCAGGCTCGGCCTTTCGCGCCCTGAGGGCGCTCAAAGCTTCGCGCACCCGCGCGAGCCCGTCCCCGTCGTACTCGACGACGACAGAACCAAGCTCAACATCACCATGCTCCTTGAACACGGAGCCGACGACGGCCCGACGCGGCATGGCATGGACTGTATGCGTACGCACGATTCGTGACACAATAGTCGCGGTCATGAGGGCATCCTCCAATCCGTTTCGCTGTCGGAATTCAACTACTACTAAGTCGTTATGTCAAAAGGGCAGCTTCTTCTTTGAGTTCTACGCCAAACATGGTTTGAACCGCGCCTTTGATTTTCTGTGCCAACTCCTGGACATCATCGGAAGTTGCCGAACCCAAATTTACAATGTAATTCGGATGCTGGAGACTCGCTATTGCGCCCCCCACAACAGCCCCCTTCATCCCCGCCTTCTCGATGAGCCAACCGGCAGGCACACGATTCTCGCGAGATTTCACTCCCTTCTCCTTTTCAAATTGCTCGACAATCTTCTGCGGTGCAACCGGATTCATAAAATACGAGCCCGCAGCGCGTACATTCTGGAGATGTCTCTTCTCTCGCTCAGCTATGGTCTCTTCCACGATGTGCCCGGATTCTTCCGGCGCGATTGGGTGCAGACGCAGCCTGACCTGCGTAATAATCCACTCGGGATGATCCTTGAAATACGAGTGTCGATAGGAGAAATCGCATTCGGCATTCGTAAATTCGCGATAATTGCCAGACTTTGCGTCAAACGCGCGTACCGATATGACCAAATCGCGTATCTCCGAGCCAAACGCGCCGGCATTTCCGCGCACGGCACCTCCTACAGTGCCGGGAATCCCAGCGAGCTTCTCCCAGCCGCCAAAACCCTGAGCTCCCGCTGCTCTTATGAGAGCGAGCAAGTTTGTGCCTGTCCAAGCCTCCAGCACATCCTTCTTCAGCTCAAAGACATCGCCGACAATGTGAATGACAAGCGCATCAATGAGCGGGGGCACGAGCACATTGCTTCCGCCCGAGAGGATTACATAGCGCACACTTTTGCTCCGTGCCCAGGCAATCGCTTCTCGCGCATCGTCTTCGGAGCGCACTTCCACGAAATACTTCGCCGTCCCCGTGATTTCAAAGGTGGTAAGAGGCGCAAGCGACACGTTTTCTTGAATCTCTTCCATACTATGATGCTTTAGCTTTTTGCTTTTCGGCGTCAGACGCATTACTTGCCTGCACTGCCTTCTTGGCTTTGTTGGATGCGGCCTTCTTCTCCAGCTTACTTATTTCATCACGAATAAGCGCCGCGGTCTCGAAATCGAGATTGTCAGCTGCCTCGTGCATTTGGCGGCGCTTCTCCTTGATCGCCTTTTTGGGATCGCCGTATGCAGCCACATCTTCTGCTGCAAGCATCGCAATCGTCTGCTCTCGAGAGCGCTGGATATCACCAATGATGTCGTTGATTTTCTTTTGGATGCTCTTCGGAGTAATCCCGTGCTCTTTGTTGTACGCAAGCTGCACGCCGCGTCGACGATTCGTCTCGCCTATCGCTCGCTCCATTGAGCCTGTCATAGTGTCAGCATAGAGGACGACGCGACCTTTCACGTTGCGTGCTGCACGGCCGATGGTCTGGATGAGCGAGACCTCAGAGCGAAGAAATCCTTCCTTATCCGCATCCATGATAGCTACCAGCTCGATTTCCGGCAGGTCGAGTCCTTCGCGCAGTAGGTTGACTCCCACAAGCACGTCAAACTTCCCTTTGCGGAAATCTGTAAGAATTTCGATGCGGTCTATCGTTTTCACATCGCTGTGAATGTAGCGCACTTTGATTTTACGCTCCTCGAGAAAGGTCGTCAGGTCCTCTGCCATCTTCTTGGTGAGGACAGTCACCATGGAGCGCGAGCCGCGAGTCGTCACATCCTCGGCATCGCGAATGAAATCCCTCACTTGACCCTCGTACGCATCTGACGAGACGATGGGGCGCACCTCTATCTCGGGATCGACGAGCCCCGTCGGGCGCACCACCATCTGTATGGGCGCGCCACTGTGCTCGGTCTCGTACTTACTCGGCGTCGCCGTCGTGTAGATAGTCTGCCCGATGCGCTTTTCGAATTCATCAAATTTGAGTGGCCGATTGTCGACAGCGCTTGGCAGGCGAAAGCCGTGCTCGACGAGCATGTCTTTGCGCGAGCGATCGCCCGCATACATGGCGCCGATTTGCGGCACAGTGACGTGAGACTCATCGATAATCGTGAGGAAGTCTGGCGGAAAATAATCCAGCAACGTGTAGGGTGGCTCTCCCGGCTTCCGACGATCGAAGTGGCGCGAATAATTTTCGATGCCGTTGCAGTAGCCGAATTCGCGAATCATCGAGATGTCTTGGCGAGTACGACGCTTCAGGCGCTCGGCTTCAAGAATCTTGCCCGAATCATTGAGCACCTTCAGCCTCTCCTTCAGCTCCGATTCCATGTCCTTCAGTGCCGCGTCAATCACATCCTTCGGAGTTACATAATGACGCGCAGGAAATATGTCCACCTCATCTTTCTCTGTGCGGATTTCGCGCGTAAGTGAATCCATATCCTCCATCTTTACAATGCGTCCGCCCGACACATCGACGCGATACACCGCGCGCTCGCTGGCTGGCATAATCTCGACGCGAGAGCCGAGAGCGCGAAATGTCCCCGGCGAGAGATCTCCCGCGACACGCTCGTAGTACATAGCCGTAAGCTTCCGTGTGAGCGTCGCGCGCGTCTCACTCTCACCGGTGCGGAGCTTGAGTATTGAATTCTTGTATTCTACGGGGCTGCCCAAGCCGTAGATGCACGATACCGATGCGACGATAATCACGTCACGGCGTGTGAGCAACGCTTGCGCAGCGGCGTGACGAAGTCGCTCAATGTCCTCGTTGATCATCGCCTCTTTCTCGATGTAGGTATCAGTGACCGGCACATACGCTTCCGGCTGGTAGTAATCGTAGTATGAGACAAAATAGTGCACTGCTGCATCCGGGAAGAAATCGCGATACTCGCTAGCGAGCTGCGCAGCGAGAGTCTTGTTGTGGGCGATGACGAGCGTCGGACGCCCCGTCGCCTCAATCACATTGGCCATGGTGTAGGTCTTGCCGGAGCCTGTAACGCCGAGGAGCGTCTGGTGCTTCTCGCCCTTTTTGAGGCCTTTTACAAGTGCCTCAATAGCCGCGGGCTGATCGCCTGAGGGTTTGTATTCTGAAGTAATCTTCAAGGCCATCCAGGCAGCTTACCAAAATTGACCGCAGATTTCGACTGGCGGTAGTGTCGGACTCCATCTTGCAAGTGCAGCATGATGACAGTAAGGTTCCGGTAGGAAATTTTTGGGGAGTCCGCCATGGTCAAGCCCACCGATGTGCGCCCGCTTTTCGTGAACTTGCTCGAGGAGCTCAAATCCAGACTCATGGAGGTGCGCCGCAACGAGTTCGAAAACGATCGCGATCGCGTCATCATTTGCAATCAAGATCGGAAGAGAGAGCTCCGCGAAGACGTGCCCAACGTAGATGCGCTTATGGCGAAGTACGAGGCGGCACTCGATGCCGAACACGCAATGGCGCTGGAGACGGCTCTCAAGGCCTGCAAAGTCTGGATTCGAACAGCCGAGGCGCGTGGCGATGTCATCGACCATGAAACGATGGTCGACAGAGCACTGTGGCTGGCGATGTTTGCCCCGACGATCTATCCGTACGTGGTACTGAAACGGGAGGCGGCTACGTAGCCGCCTTTCCACTTTTATACTTTTCAAGAAATGACTTTTTAAACGCTTCGAAAGTGCCGTCAAGGAGGGATGCGCGAATATTTTCTGCGAGGCGAGTCAGAAATCGCATATTGTGAGAGCTCGCGAGTACGCCACCGAGCATCTCCTTTGAGCGGAATAGGTGCTGAATGTAGCTTTTGGAGTATCGCGCACACGCGAAGCAGTCGCAATCCGGATCAATCGGTCCAAAATCATGTGTGAATTCAGCATTACCA
Source organism: uncultured Candidatus Saccharibacteria bacterium (assembly GCA_964349145.1). GTDB lineage: Bacteria > Patescibacteriota > Minisyncoccia > Phycocordibacterales > UBA2100 > UBA10103. Next base: position 15,661 of record CAYGFN010000004.1, on the reverse strand, counting down.
ATCGTCAGCTTGCCGGTATGCGTGTACACCGTGCCATTCCGGCCATTCCTCGTCGGCAAGACGCAGTCAAAGGTGTCAATACCTGCCTCGACGCCGATGAATATATCTTCCGGCTCTCCGATGCCGAGCAGATGCCGCGGCTTCTCATCTGGGAGCTCGCCATTCACCTTTTCTAATATTCCAAGAATGTCTTGCTTGGAGAATGAGCCGCCGATACCATATCCGTCGAAATCCATTTCAGCGAGAGTGCGCGCACTCTCCAATCTGAGATCTTCGTACCGTCCTCCTTGCACAATGCCGTAGATTGCCTGCTTCTCATTTGCCTCGAGATTTTGCCGGTGCGCGGCAAGCGATCGCTTGCCCCATCGGTGCGTGCGCTCCATCGCCTCTTTTTGATACTGATGGTCAGCGGCCGGCGATGTGCATTCATCAAATGCAAATATGATATCTGCGCCGAGGCCATGCTGAATTTCCATCGAGCGCTCGGGTGTGAATCGGTGCAAGGAGCCATCGACGTGTGAGGTAAAGGTGACGCCCTCCTCATCCACGATGGCAAGCTTGCCGTGCTCCGTCGCAAACTCCTCGCTGTACACGGAGACCGCATCCTCGTGCGGTACATCAGAGACAGATATCTTGGAGACTTTCTTACCCAATCCTTCTCCGAGTGAAAAGACCTGAAAACCACCGGAATCTGTCATGGTCGGTCCTGCCCACGACATAAATCTCCCCACGCCACCTGCCTTCTCCACTGTCTTCTCTCCCGGCGAGAGGTACAGGTGATACGCATTGGCAATCACTGCCTGAATGCCAAGATCCTCATACATAAATGAGCCGAGCCCCTTGGTCGTCGCTTTCGTAGCGACAGCGATGAAGGCGGGGGTCTGAATATCCCCATGCGCGGTATGAATCACACCGGCCCGCGCCAGATTGGGCCCGCGCTTCTCTATATCAAATGAAATCGGCCGCTTCATACCCGGAGACTATATGCGGACCGCAGCGGTTGCGCTACCTGCTGCGCGGAATGGAGCGACGACCCTTGCCGAATTGCCCTGCCCGCGATTGCATGCGAATGGGCGTACTCTGGCGCGACTGCGGCTTGTCGAAATGCGGCTTATTGTTCTTCTTCGGATTGCTCGGGGTGTTCTTCATTTCGTAATTCTACCACGTGATCATTGCTAGTTTTGAAGGAGCTCGAGTGCTCGGACAAACCGTTTACCTCTTCTTAACACAGCGTATCTGCGGTTGAAATCGGCCGCCTCTATTTTCTTGTTTTCATCAAGCACTGTGCCACCAAGAGTTACAGCGCCATCAGAAAGGAAGGTTCGTGCCTCCCTCTTTGAGGCGGCGAGTCCAGACTCCACAAGAACATCAACGATGGCCGCCCCTTCAGCAACCTTGAAAACATTGATGTTTAAGCGCTTCCACTCATCGTCCGATATGTTTTCAGATTTCTGAGAAAAAAGAATCTCGGTCGTTCGCGCAGCATCTCGAAGTCCTTCACTCCGGTGAACCATAAGCGTTACCGCATCTGCGAGGAGCTTTTGTGCCGCTCGAGCCGCGGGATTCAAACGATGCTCCTGCATTTTCTCGCGTATATCTTGTGTCGAGATCATTGTGAACAAAAGGAGTAATTCTTCAACGATGGAGTCGTCTGTGTTGAGGAAAAACTGGTAGAAGTCGAAAAAGGATGTCTTTTCAGAATCAAGCCAAACCGCGCCACTTTCTGATTTGCCAAATTTCTTCCCCGTTGATCTACTGACGATAAGAGGCCAGGTCAAACCATATACCGCCTTCCCGCTCTTTTTCCGAACAAATTCAACACCAGCCAAAATATTACTCCACTGATCTGAGCCCCCTACCTGCACATCGCAACCATACTCCGCGTTGAGGTGAAAAAAATCATAACCCTGCAGCAGTGAGTAGCTGAATTCAGTGAAAGAAATCGCAGATTCGGAATCGAGTCGATCTTTAACTATATCCTTTTTTATCATCGCATTGATCGTGAAATGTTTGCCAACATCACGCAAGAATTCGAGTAAAGATAATTCTTTAAGCCATTTGGCATTATTCTCCTGTATGAAATCTCCATCGCCGAAGATTCTTTGAATCTGAGCGGCTACTGCTTTGGTGTTTCTAGCGACTGTATTTTCGTCAAGAAGGTTTCGTTCCTCACTCTTGCCCCCCGGATCGCCAATCATCCCAGTCCCTCCGCCGGTGAGAATGATGATTCTATGTCCGTTTTCTAAAAATCTGCGCAGAACAAGCAGCCCGATGAGGTTGCCAACATGAAGGGAGTCCGCCGTCGGATCTACACCGAGGTAGACCGTGCGAGGCGCACCATCCGTAATTTCCTCGAGCGTCTCGGAGGACTGCTGGTACACGTATCCGCGCTCTCGCAAAATCTCAGACAGCTTGGCCATATGGTCAAAATAGTATCATGCCCGACCGTCGTCCCTCTTTACTTCGCGCATATGCACCTCGTGCTCATCCATGCCGAAATGGTGGGCAAATTCGTGCCACACCGTCTCTGCGACGATTCTACGCACCACTTTGAAATATTCTTTCTCAGATGCCTCCGGCGGACACTCTTCCTCTGCTGCGTCGAGCGTAGGCTCCTTGTATATGGTGATGGTATCCGGCATGGTCATCCCGACGCCGTACAAATCTCCTCGCTCCGTAAGCGGCACACCTTTGTAGAGCCCGAGCAGTGTCTCATCATCGCCGAGTCCTTGGAGCTTCCTGTCTTCCTCCGATGGGTCATCTTCGATTAAAATGGCGACATTCGAAATCTTCTCCCGCACCCACTCCGGCAGCTGCTCGAAGCCTTCCTCAACCAGTGTTTCAAAATCTTCTTCTGTCATAGGTTGCTGCATGGTAGCGTATCGAGACCATCATGAAAACCAACCGATTTACACCTGTCGGATTCAAGCTCGTCATAAAGCGCTCGCGCACGGGGCGCGGGATGTTTGCCGGCGAGAATATTCCGCGAGGCGCGTGCGTCATCGAATACACTGGTCGCGCCGCGACGCAAAAGCAAATTAAGGAAAACACCGGCAAATACCTTTTTTGGACGAGCTCGAAGACGATGATAGATGGCAACATTCCGAGTAACAGAGCTCGATTCATCAATCACTCGTGCGCGCCGAATTGTGAGATTGATATCAAGAATCGCCGCATCTACATATTCGCCAAGCGCGCAATCAAAGAAGGCGAGGAGCTGACGTACGATTACGACACCGAGTATTTCGAGGCGCATATCAAGCCGCTCGGCTGCCAATGCACGAAGTGCATAGCGAGAGTTACTCGCTCTTAACGAGTTCAGCGAAGCGCCTGCGGACTTTCTCCACCTTCGGCTCGATGATGAGCTGGCAGTAGGGCGCGGAGGTATTGGTCTTGAAATAATTCTGGTGATAGTCCTCGGCCGGGAAGAATTTCCCGAGTGGAACTATTTGAGTGACGACGCGCGTGCCGTCGGTTAGCGAATCCTGAATCTCTTTCGAGACTCGCTCGGCTGTCGCCCTATCCTCATCGCTCTCTACAAGAATTATCGAGCGATACTGCTCGCCCACGTCCGCCCCCTGACGATTCGGCGTGGTCGGATCATGTGAGCCGAAGAAGACGGTGAGCAAATCTTCGTATGAAATTATCGCGGGGTCGTATGTCACGCGGATGACCTCTGCGTGCCCGGTATCCCCGCCCGAGACGCGCTCGTACGTGGGATTCTCCAACCTGCCTCCTGCGTATCCCGGCTCTACCTTCTCCACTCCTTTCAGCATTTGAAATACCGCCTCCGTGCACCAGAAGCATCCTCCGCCAAATACCGCTGTCTTCATACTTACTCCGCCTTCGGACGAAGGAGCGGGAATATCTGGGATTCGTGGGCGGGACGATTCTCAAGGAATGAGAAAAGGCGCTCCGAAACGCCGAAGCCAAAGGCCGGCGGCATACCGTATTCCATGGCGCGGATGTATTCCTCGTCGAGTCGTTGTGCCTCGTCATCTCCCGCATCGCGCATTGCCTGCTGCGCCTCAAATCGCGCTCGCTGGTCGAGCGGATCGTTGAGCTCGGAATATCCTTTGCCCATTTCGGATCCCGCGATGATCACTTGGAAACGCTCCACGGTGTCCGGATTCTCTGCGCTGCGTTTTGCGAGCGGCTCGAGAAATACGGGTACGCCTATGAGAAACGCCGGACCAGTGACAGTACGTCGCACACGTTTCCACAAATTGTCTATGGCGCGTGCTTTGTTTTTGTCTCCCTCGGCAAGCACGCCCGCTTTCTCGGCGACCGAGATGGCTTCCTCCTCGGAGACGCTCACCGGATCGATGCCGTAGTGCTTCTTCAGCAGTTCGCAGAAATCGAGCACCTCCCAATCCTCGGCGAGGTCCACGGTGTGCTCGCCAATCTCAAATGTCTGCTTGCCGTACGTCTCCTGCGCAACGTAGCGATACATCTCGCGCACGAGCGCCATGCCGCTCTTGTAGTCTCCGTACGCCTGGTAAAACTCCATTTGCGTGTAGTCCTGCAAATGCTCGCGCGACTGCCCTTCGTTGCGAAAGATGCGACCAATTTCAAAAGTGTTCGGAAATCCTCCGATGAGCAGCTTTTTCTGCCAGAGCTCGCCGCAGGAAATACGCATGTACACCTCGATATCAAGCGCATTGTGATGAGTGATGAAGGGTCGCGCATCCGCACCGCCGGGAGTTGATTCGAGGACCGGTGTCTCGACTTCCAGAAATGCGCGTTCGATAAGGAAATACCGCATCGAATTCCAAAATCGCGCTCGACGCATAATCATGGCTCGCACGTTCTCGTTGAGCAGCATATCGAGGTAGCGCTCGCGCAAAATCTTTTCCTCGTCTTTAAGTCCGTACCATTCATCCGGGATAGGCAGTATTGATTTCGAGACCATTTTCCACGCTTCAGCCTTGATGGACTTCTCGCCACGCTTTGTAGTGTACGCCTTGCCACGAACCTGTACGAAGTCGCCCTTGTCGACAGCACTCGCGAAGAGATCGAATCCTTCCATGTCGTCCTTTTGGAGAACGATCTGCGCACGGCCCGTGCCATCGAAAATATCGCCAAACATAATCCCGCCCTGCCCCCGTAGCGCCATGAGGCGACCGGCGAGTACGACTGTCTCTCCGGAAGTCTCGAGGACTCCGAAGCGAATCTGGAAGTCATCGATAGCAGTGTCGCGCTCGATGCGAGCAGGATACGCAGGCATGCCGGCATCCTCCAGTACTTTCAGTTTTTTTATACGATCGTCGCGCAAATCTTGTTCGCTCATCCCGTTAGAAATAGGACGCGGACTACTCTGGTGCCGAACCCTAGATTGCTATGGCTCATAATCGTGTCGAAGTATATATCAGATTGCGCGCGTCCGCGATTTCTAACGGGACTCATACTGCTTTTTTGCCAGTATACCCCATGAGATAAACAATATGGAAATTACTGCGAGCACGTGAAGATATATCTCACGGGGTATATCACGAGTGGCTTAGTGCTTCCGCTCCTCGACGGAGGCTACTCGCCCATCGTCTATCCGGACCACCTTTTGCGCCTCACGAGCAAATTGCTCTTCGTGCGTGACCATGATGATGGTCTGGCCGTTCTCATGTAGCTCGCGGAAAATGTCGAGCACCGCGCGCGACGATTCATTGTCGAGGTTGGCCGTCGGCTCATCGGCAAAGAGGATCTTCGGCTCATGCGCCACGGCGCGCGCAATCGAGACGCGCTGCTGCTCTCCGCCGGAGAGCCTACTCGGCAGCGAATGTATACGATGCCCCAGGCGCACACGATCGAGCGCTATCTGTGCCTTTTTGTATGCCTCCTTCTTCGTCATATCTTGCATGAGGAGTGGGAGCGCCACATTCTCGAGTGCCGTCAATTCCGGCAAGAGCGCGTAATCTTGAAAAACGTAGCCGAATTTGATGAGTCGAAACATCATGCGGTCCGTCGACGACATGTCGTGCGTATCCTGACCATCAATGATTATTTCGCCGGATGTCGGCTCGTCGAGCAAGCTCAATTGATACATAAACGTACTCTTGCCCGCGCCGGAGCGTCCCATGATGGCGATAAAATCCCCGTCATTCGCGACGAAATCAATTCCCTTCAGTACGTCGGTGACGACGTCGCCGTTTTTGAAAGATCTGCGCAAATTTTTGGTCGTAATCATATTTAGTTTCTGCCGAGGATAGAGTCGAGCGTATTCTTGCGGATAATCATCCACGCAGGAATGTATCCTGCGATGACAGTAGCGACGATAAGGAGCCCCACGCGGAAGAATGTCGCATCATACGGCGCCACGAGTATGCCGTCCGAGAATGGAAAGTCGATAGGATGAGCCGCAAAGCCCGGCACCAAAAATCCGTAGACGAGTGCAAGGCCAATTCCCGAGCCGATAATCGCGTAAAACATCGACTGAAAGACGTAGCTGATTTCGATAGCGCGGCCATGAATACCTATACCCTTCAAAATGCCGATAAATTTGCGACGCGTGATTGCATTAATGAAAATCACGATAAAGATAGTAATCGAAGCGACGACAAGACCGAATGAGCTAAAGCCTGCACCAAGCATGCCGAACGTGGCGATCATGTCTTTGAGGAATTTCGGCTGCCCATCCTCGAAAGTCTGGACCTTCGCCTCATAATCCACTCCGTAGAGTTTGAGCGTATCGCGCAGCTCAACGGGATCCGTACCCGGCGTCACCTTGATTGCAATCTCATCGACATTGCCATCGCTTCTGCCAATCATGCTTCGCAGTTGCGAATCGTCCATAAAGACGCGCATTGCTATTTCATCGACCTTACTCTTCAAAATCCCCTTGACCGTTACTTCGCGCGTCACCCCACCGACCTCAAGACGAATCTTCGTGCCGATGCCGACATTCTCCAGAGTCGGAAATCCCGGTGTCTCCACGGGGAAATACTGCTTGAGCAAGTAATTGCCAAGTACGACCTTGTCGTAATCTCCCGGCTGTATGAAGCTGCCCTCAATAAGATCTGATCCGATACCCGTGATAGCGTTTTCTCTCACCGGATCGATGCCGGTAATCGTCGCGCCGGCGATGTTTGGTTTATCGGTCGATTTGCGCGTCTTGTAGTTCGCTTCGATAGTGCCTGATTCACGATAGCGCGGGCTGTAATTCTCGACGCCCTCAAGGCGCTCAATAATAGCGATGATGTTGCGGCTGTTCTCAATGTAATTTTTATCGTCGAGTGATGAGACGATAACATCGCTCGTATATTTCGTGCGCACCGCGTCTACGGCGCCTTGGAGGAGTCCTACGAGAATGCCCGAGACGACGACGAGGTTCAGAAATGTGAGCACCATCACAAAAATGATGAGGCCCGTGGTCCAGAGACTCGCGCGCCGAATCTGTCGGATCGCGAGGAAGAGTCCGATCCGAATGTTGAGCGAAGAGAACATGGCCCGTTAGAAGCAGATCGCGATACATTCGCGATTAGCTAGTGGAATCAGATTAATTTTTCGAGCTGTACTTCTTGTCATATACAAATCGTGGCGATCGCGGCTTCTAACGGGCCATGGCTACTTCACACTCACGATTACGCGCTCCCCGACTACGAGCCCCGAAAGAATCTCAATCGTGCCCGCACTCGAAATCTCTCCTGTCGTGACCTCTCGTTCTTCCGTCTCATCTTTTCCCGTCTGCACCGTCACGTACTTCTTGCCGTCGCGTTCCTTCACGATGCCTCGCGGCACGGCGAGTACATCCGCCTTCTCACGCGTCTTAATCACGATGTTTGCGGTCATGCCGGAGCGGATACGCTCGTCTGCTGTATCAAACTGAAGAAGCGCACGGTACGTAGAGACGCCGTCGCGCACTGTCTCTGCGGGATCAATCGACACCACGGTCGCGGTAAACGGCACATCTTCCCCATAGGCATCGAGCGTGATGACCGCAGTATGACCGACCTGAATGTACGAAATATTAATCTCGGGTATATAGCTTTCTATTTGAAACGTCCCGTTACTAATCATCGATACCGCATTCGTGTTCGCTGCAACGATAGAGCCTACTTTTGCATCTACCGCCGTCACCGTCCCCGAGAAAGGCGCGGAGATGATGGTCCTTCGCAATTGCGCGCGAGCATCATCGAGCGATGCCATCGCCACTCGTATCTCTGCCTGCTGCGTTGCGATATCCTCTGCTGTCGCGCCGGCTTTCTTCAGCGCGAGCGCACGCTGATCCGATACGAGAGCAGCGGCAGCACTTCGCTCTACTGATTGCGCCGTGGTGAGGGCTGCGATACTCACACTCACATCGGAGCGCGCAGAACCCACGGTCGCAATGTACGCATTGATTGTCGCCTGAGTGATGTAGTTGGTCGGGGTTGCGCGGTTCAGCGCTGAATTCACTGTCGTAAGATACGACACGATTTTTGATGCACGCGTCTGGGCAGCGCTCACCGCCGCAGTGAGATCGGTAGTGAGAGAGAGCGCGGCGACCTCTACCCCCCACACATTGAGTATGCCTTCCATCTGGTTGCGCAGCGCCTCGATATCATTTTTGAGCTGCTGTGGAATCTCTCCTATCATGAGCTGCGGAGAAGGACTCCGCGGATTTGAAATAAATGCGTCGGTCGTGTTGCGCACCGCATCGTCCGCAGCACGATACGCATCCTCTATCTCATCGCGTAGTGCTCTCCGCGCTTGCTCGAGCGCGCTCTCAGAGCTCGTCACATCTGCCTCAGCCACGGCAATCTCTTCGACGCGCGTGCCGACAAGGAGCTTCTTAAGCTGCGATTCTTCGGAAGCTACCGACGCCTCACGCTGCACGACAAGCGAGCGCAATTCGCCATTCTCAATTTCGGCGAGCGTCGCACCTGCCCCTACGCGCGACCCCGCCTTCGCATATACATGTGAAATCCTTCCGCCCTGCGGGAAGCCGAGATCGACGGTTTGAGCGGCGACGACTTTGCCGGAAGCTGATACCTCTTGCACGAAGGGTCCCCGCTCAATGACCTGTGTGGTCATCTGCACATTCTCGCCACGTGTAAAAAAGTAAAAGAGGACGAGAATGGCAAGCGCCGCAAACGCGAGCCTTTTCCAGCCGTATTTTGCGTATAGGTGATTGGCTCTCTCCCGTAGAGATGTGAGTGTCATTGCCGAGGCAGTGTAGCGTTATGGGGAGCTCTAATCAAGCCTTAAATACCGATCAATGATGGTGTGCAATCGATTGTTTCTCGGGCACGGTCCTTCCCACCAAGGCGTAGACGGCAATCGCTGTCGTTATCGGCACGGTAAGTACAATTCCGATGGAGCCGATAATAGTGCGAACAATCTCTGTGGCAAAAAGCTCGCGATTAATCGTGACGAGAATCGAATCAGTGCTGAAGCCGTAGAACAATAAGAGCAAAGGCAGCGACGCACCCACGTACGCGATTGCGAGGGTATTGACGAGCGCGCCGATATGCTCACGGCCAATGCGGAGCGCTCGGAAGAATATTTCTCTACGGCTGAGATGCCCGCCTGCTCGCGTGAGTTCTTCCACCGAGACAGACTGTCCGATTGCAGCGTCATAGAGCACACCGAGCGTACCGATGATGATGCCGCCAATCAAAAGTCCCGCGAGATCGATCGTTCCTCGCAAATTGATGTTGAGATAGAGCGCCGCATCGTCACCAAGACCCGAGAGATGCGTAAACGGTATGGCCACGTAGGCAAATAGTCCGGTCACAGCGATTGTTATGACCATGCCGATTACCGCAGTTGTAGTTGTCCTGTTGAAGCCGTGCGTGACATACGATCCGAGGATCACTATGAACGAAGCCACGCCTACTGATATGAGAATAGGCGAGTAACCCTTCAGCACCCCGGGAAGCAGGAGAAAGACGATGCAGAGAAGGCTTCCCACGAGTGCGAGGAGTCCGCGGGCACCTTGCTTGCCACCGAATAAGATCACTACTCCTACGAACAGCGCGAGCAGCAAAGCGAGCTGCGGCAGTCGATACGGTTCGGAAACTTCGTAATAATCAACACCACTCGCGGCGTTGGTCACATGTGTGAGATAGAAAATTTGATCGCGATCGAGATTGAGGTAGTCGTTGTCAACGGTGACGTACTTCCCTTTCTCATCACCGTCCAAAACTTCCGCTTTAATCGATTGATAGGTGCTCTCGACGCTCGTGCCCGGCACCTCGCGCTTACTTTCGGAGACGATTTCCAAGACTTTTGCACGCACCGTAACGCTGGTGTCCGGCACAAGCTCTTGCGCGTATGCGGGCACTCCCAAGATACAGATGCACGCTACGAGGGCCACCGGAATCCACTTCATTCTCCAAGTATACCCCGTGAGATATTTCCTCACGCGCTCGCAGTAATTTCCATATTGTCTATCTCATGGGGTATACCGCTCGAGGTCGCCGACGGCGCTTCGTGCTCAGGCTCCGCATGAGGTAAGAGCGTTGTCACGCCAAACATAAGTACAGCTCCCAATACAAAGAAGATAATGTGTCTCATGTGGTGGCCACGCTCGCGGACACTTCCCAGGGAGTGAGGAATCAAATCGTGGAATACCACAATCAGATACGATCCCGCGGCGAGGCCGAGGAGCGGGACCTCGAGCGCTTCGAATCGCTCGAGTAAGTAGTACGCCCCGATAGCGCCGATGAGTATCGTGCCGGAGATGAGGAAATTGTATGTGAGCGCACGGCGCGAGGAGAGCCCCGCCTCGCGGAGTACGAAGAATTCCGAAATCTCCTGCAGCGATTCGTGTACGGCAATGCTGATGGTGCTCATGATTCCGAGAAACGGAGAAGCGGCAAATGAGGCGACGATAACGACGCCGTCGCCGATGTTGTGAATGCCATCGCTCAAGAGTATGCGGCCGGCGTCGATTTTCGAGTGCGCGTGATCACCGCCGGATTCGTGGTGATGGTGAAAATGAGGCAGAAAACGAAATCCGATGAGTACGACAAGTGCCCCGGCAAGAATCCACGGGAGGCCGCCGGAGAGCGAGCCCGCATGCTCGACAATCTCACTTCCCAGGTTGTACGTCACCATGAGGAGCACCCCCGCCGAGAAGCTCACGAGGAAATGGAGATTACGTTCGACGATGGGACCGAGGTGTCGCCATATCACCAGCTTACCGCTGAGCGAGACAAGCATGATGACGAACGAAGCCGCAAGGATTTCAAACATACGAGCATGCTATCACTCGAGCACTCTAATCGAGAACTCCCTCGTGTTTTGGATCTAGTATGGCAGCGAGCAGCGCCATGCGCACGATGAGGCCGTAGCCTATCTGGCGGAAGTACACCGCATGCGGCGAATCATCTACCTCCGGCATGATTTCTCCAACGCGCGGCAGCGGATGAATGATGATGGCGCCCTCTTTCATCGAATCGGCGCGTTTCCTGTCGATGATGTACTGCCCTCTCGTGCGCTCGTACGCTTCCGGTGTGAGGCGCTCCTTCTGGATGCGCGTCTGATAGATCACGTCCGCCTCTTTCATTACCTCATCGAGCGATTCAGTCTCCTCGTACGCTACATCATTTTCTGCGAGATACCTCTTGAGCTCGTCGCTCATCGACAGCTCTTTTGATGAGACACCGGTAATTTTGACTTTGTCGAATTTGCCGAGCAGGTACGAGAGTGAGCGAGCCGAGCGGTAGTAGCGTAAATCACCGATGATGACCACGTGTGCACCGTCGATTTTGCCGAGCTCACGCTCAATCGTGTACATGTCCAAGAGTGCCTGCGTGGGATGCTGCCCTGCGCCGTCGCCCGCATTGATGATGGGGACATCAGAAACTTCCGCAGCGCGCTCGGCCGACCCCATTTCCGGATGTCGAATCGTAATCGCGTCGGCATAGTGATTGAGCACGCGAATCGTATCCTCGAGCGTCTCCCCCTTGGTTGCAGACGATACCTCTGTAGCGTTTTCCGCAGTCAGGATTTGCCCCCCGAGGCGGTACATCGCCGATTCAAAAGAAAACCGAGTGCGCGTACTCGGTTCGAAGAAAATAGTGGCCATGATTTTGCCGTGCAGCGAATCGTCGCGGTGGCCCTCCATCGTGCTCGCGAGATCAAAAAGCCGACGCAGAGACTCGCGCGAGAATTGCTGTGTTTCCAAAAGATGTTTCATCGCGAAGCAGTATACCCCGTGAGATAAAATATCTAAACACCTTGGGGACTTTGTGCGCAATATCTCATGGGGTATACCCCGTGAGATAAAATATCTAAACACCTTGGGGACTTTGTGCGCAATATC
>CAYGFN010000004.1:0-3317 GCA_964349145.1 uncultured Candidatus Saccharibacteria bacterium | reverse complement strand
TCATGGGGTATACCGCACGCATGCCTTATCAAAATCTCTGCAGTGCATATATCCACAGCATCGAACCTACCCGAGATGCGAGTGATCATTCCAGACGTGGAGCCACCACGGGCCATGCTCGTCTTCGAGATCGTGCCGCAGCACGGTGATGCCGGTATTCCTCGTGCGCATCCCCCACTGAAGCGGCTTGAATTGCTCAGCGGTAAGCCCCGCGCCAAACCACATGCGCGCAACAATCATGCGCGTAAAAAAGCCGTGCCCAACGACGAGTATGTTATTTTCGGGGCGATTCTCGAGATACGTGATGACGCGGCCGGCCCTCTCTGAAAGATCGTCAAAATTTTCCCCATCGTCCACCCGCGTCCCCGATGTTGTCGTAGAAATCTCCCACTCATCGAGCCGCGCTTTGATTGCCGGATCACTCATCGATTTACCGACAATCGATGTCGGAATACGTCGCTCCACAAACAGTGGTTCGGATTCGAACTCTTTACGTGTCGCACTCGATATGAATGCCGCGGTCTCCTGCGTGCGTCGCATCGTGCTCGCAACCATCGCTGAGAATTCCAGCCGCGTCGCGCGCTCCGCGATGAGCGCCGCTTGCTCTTTGCCCTTCTCCGTCAGCGGCGAATCGTCCGCCTGCACGATGTCGGGATTGAGATTCGATTCAGCCTCTCCGTGGCGTACGAGATAAATGGTCTTCATGAATTCGTTCGCACTATAGTAACCCCCGCACGTCCGTTCTGCATCGCTGCTGGCTTCCGCACGGTTACTCTCACCTCGTGAATGCGAGTATCTTCGAGCACGTGTCCAGCGATGCGCTCAGCGAGACGTTCAATAAGCATGTACGAATCCCTCTCGACAATGCTCTTGATGGTCTCCGAGAGCGGGATGTAATCAATGGTATCCGCAAGTACGTCGGATACGCTCGCGGGATGCGCGTCGAATGAGGCCGCGACGTCGATGATGAATTCCTGCGGCTGACTTCGCTCCTCCTCGGAGACGCCGTGATTGCCGTACACCGACATCCCGTTGATGAATACAGAATCCATAGTGGTCGCATGCTACCACATGGCGTCTCCCGCCGAAAAATGATATGACAAAGCGACCTATGGCTGCAAAAAAGACTCCCCACGTGCGACTCTCTCCGGATGTCGTCCCGACGAAATATGCGATACGCCTCACGCCCGACCTCGCGAATTTTACATTTGACGGCAGCGAGACAATTTCCATCACCCTGAAAAAGCCTGTGCGCAGCATCACGCTGCATGCCTCGGAGCTCTCCATCGATTCTGTGACGGCAGTCGTGGGCTCCCGCTCCGTCGAAACTGCCCGTATTCGATATGACAGCGCGGCAGAGACAGCGACCTTCGATTTTGCCTCGCCGCTTCCGAAAGGTGCCGTGCGACTCGACGTCGCATTTCGAGGCACACTTAACGACAAGATGCGCGGCTTCTACCGAAGTAGCTACGAATATAAGGGCAAGAAGCACTGGCTCGCGACCACTCAGTTTGAATCGACCGATGCGCGCCGAGCAATCCCCTGCTTCGACGAGCCCGCGATGAAAGCCGTTTTCGAGGTCACGCTCGTGGTGCCGAAAGCGATGGAAGCGATTTCCAACACCATTCCCGTTGAGACGACGCGTGATGGCACGCACACAATCGTCCGCTTCGCGCCGACACCTCCCATGTCGACATATCTGCTCGCCTTTATTGTGGGCGAATTCGAGCACATCCAGAAGAAGAGCGCGGACGGCGTCTTGGTGCGCGTCTTTACGACACCGGGCAAGAAGGCGCAGGCGAAATTCGCGCTGGATTGTGCAGCGAAGACCATTACCTATTTCAACAAGTACTTTGCAATTCGCTACCCGCTTCCTGTCCTCGACATGATTGCGATTCCGGATTTCTCCTCTGGTGCCATGGAAAATTGGGGCGCTATCACCTACCGGGAGTCAGCACTTCTCGTGGACCCCAAGAATTCCTCTACGATGAACAAGCAGTGGGTCGCGCTCGTAATCGCTCACGAAATTGCGCACATGTGGTTTGGCAACCTCGTCACGATGAAGTGGTGGACGCACCTCTGGCTGAATGAAGGGTTTGCTTCATATATTGAGTACCTCGCTGTCGACAAAATCTTCCCCTCCTGGGACATGTGGACGCAGTTTATTAACGCCGATATGCGCCCCGCCTTCAGTCTCGACGCGCTAAAGCACACACACCCGATCGAAGTCGAAGTGCATCACCCGTCGGAAATTGCAGCGGTCTTCGATGCGGTCTCGTATTCCAAGGGCGCGACCATCATTCGCATGCTCGCGGAATACGTTGGTGAGAAAGATTTTCGCAACGGACTTCGCTACTACCTCAAGAAGCACCAACATGGCAACACCGTGACGGAAGATCTCTGGCGCGCACTCGAACACGTCTCTGGTAAGCCGGTAGAAAAGATAATGGCTCGCTGGACCGGCAAAGGTGGCTACCCGCTCGTCTCTGTCTCCGAAAAGGGAGGTGAACTTCTCCTCTCCCAATCTCGCTTCTTCTCAAGTGCTCTATCTGAGAAGGTCAATCGCGAAACGACCATCTGGCAGGTGCCGATATCCATCGCCACCGATGCGGGTCGTAGCACGAGGCCATTTCTTCTCAATCAAAAGACCTCACGTATCGCGAAGCCGCACGGCCTGCCTGCCGGTAGGCAGGGCGCATGGGTGAAGCTGAATGCCGACGAGACTGCATTCTTCCGCACCGCATACGCACCCGAGTTGCTCGAGCAGCTTGCTCAGGCAGCACAGGCGAACGAGCTCGGTACTCGCGACCGCTTGGGCCTCGTACGCGATGTATTTGCGCTCGCCGAGAGCGGCAAGACGGACGCTGTATCCGCGCTTCGTTTTGCTTCCCATTTCTCACACGAGACCGCGTACGTCGTGTGGGCAGAAATTGCGTCGAGTATCGCGCAGATCCACTCCCTGATTGCACATGAGCCGTACCTTCACGCGTTTGAGCAGTCGTCTCTCGAGCTCTTCTCGCACATCGGGAAGACGATGACATGGAATACGAAACCGAAGGACCATGCGGGCGCGCTGCTCAAGGTGCTCGTCCTCGGAAGCTTGGGCAAATATGGCGACACGAAGGTGCGCGCCGAGGCGGCGAAACTTTTGAAAAAGGCGAAGACTATCCCGCCGGACCTTCGCGGCATCGTCTACGCTATCAATGCACGCTACGGCGCTGCAGCTGAATACACGGCGCTGATGGATATGTACAAAAAGGCCGACATGCACGAGGAGAAAAATCGTATCGGTGCCGCGCTTGGTAATTTCCGTCAGC
>CAYGFN010000003.1:27532-30896 GCA_964349145.1 uncultured Candidatus Saccharibacteria bacterium | reverse complement strand
AGCGCCAGCACCCATCCGCGATTCAGGAGTGAGAGTTTCGTAATAGAGAAATACGGATCGCTACATATGCCGTACGCTCCGTATGCTTCGAGGAGAAGTGGTGCCGAACCGTCACGCTTCACATGCTTAGCGCGCACCACAATGACCGGCACACGCGCCTCGCCACTTTGTACCCATAGGCGCTTTGAGACGTACGCGCGCGCATTCCATCCGGGCACCTGCTGTTTCTTCTTCACCGTGTACGTTTTGCGGTTGACATCATAGTCATAGACTGTTTTTGGAGACAGTGAAGATTGGTAAGTATAGCGAACTGTCGTCGTCTCATACTCAAGGTCAGGCCATACCGCCACGGAATGTGCGCTCTCCGGTAGTGTGAGCTTGGTGCCGTTTCGTGCACGAGGTTTATGCACGTATATCTCTTCTGAGCCTTTTTCGCGCAGAGTAACCACAAAAAAATTCTTGTGCGCAAGGAAACCCGTGAGAGCACGATGTGCATCGTGGGAGAGCCACTCTCTCCAGGAGCGGCGCGATGGCGCATTTTCTAGCGTACTCATAATCTTGAAGTTCACCGCTTTCTCGTTAGTCATGATGTAGAAGTGCTCGCCGTGATGCTCGGGAAAATATTTGACGTTCTTCTTGCGAGCGGCGAACAGCTGGAGCGGCGCATGTGGATCCGCCGCAGGCAGGTAGCGCACCTCTGTCGCGTTGAAATTTGCGGCAAGAATGAATATGTATTTTTCGCTGCGACTCTTGTCGAGTGAGACGTACCACTGCTGATCCTTTTCCTCGTAGACAAGTGAATCGTGCGCCGGATTCGTGCGCAGCTTGTGGAGAAAAACTCTACGCGGTGGATGCGGATGCTCCTCGACAGTGTAAAAGATGTGCGATGCGTCTGCAGACCACTCGATGTCGCTTATCGCGTCGATACGGTCAGGAAGCAACTTCCCGCTTTTCAAATCTTTGATGTATAGCGTATGTTTTTCGTCTCCCGTAGCATCTATTGAATATACGAGCATCGCATGATCCGGACTTACTTCAAATGAACCGAGCGAAAAGAATTTCTTTCCTTGGGCGAGTACATTTTCGTCCAACAACACTTCTTCCCGCTTTGTACGAAGATGTCGCCGACAATGAATAGCGTACTGCTTTCCTTTCTTCGTACGACTGTAGTAGAGGTAAGGCCCGTCTTTTACCGGTAACGACATATCGGTCTCCTTCATGCGTGCCCGCATTTCCTTATACAGCGAGTGTTGCAGTTTCTTTGTCGGCCGCATCACGCTATCCGCGTATGCGTTCTCTGCGTCTATGTACGCTTTGACCGCGGGTTTCTTGATGTCGCGGAGCCACGCAAATTCGTCTACACGGGTATCCCCGTGCACCACGATGCGCTCAGCTACCTGCTCTGCCATGGGTGGCATTTTCTTCATCGCAGCACTCTACCACAATGAGCTGTTACATCTCGATCGTAAACGCGAGTGCGATTGCAGCGACTATCGAGAGTATGAGACCTATTTTTTGATGAAACCGCAGCTTCTCTTTATTGAAGAAAATGCCAAGAAGGACTGCGAGCGCAATATAGGCTTCCGTAAGACCGGTAGCGAGCCCGATGGGAAGATACAACGTGCTCGACGCATAGCCCACCCAGGCGATGACATCAAAGAATCCGACGCCGAGGATAAGCCACTTGTTGTGGCGCCAGTCGCGACCGATGGAATGGGAGCGTTGGACGACGAGTATGTATACCAATGTGACGATGGTCATAAACACACTCGTAAACCATGTAATGATGAGAGCGTCCATCTCACGTGCCGCATACCCAAAGAGGAAGTTCGACGCTCCCATACCGACGGCGGCAAGGACAGCGGCGAAAATCCCTTTCTCAAGGAGTCGCACGTGCATACCCGTAAATTTCTTATTGGATACCAGGATTACTCCGAGAATAACGCCGAGAACGAGAAGGAATTGAGGAAGCGTAATAAGCTCCCCTACGACGAGAGTCGCGAGAGCGATCGCGACGATTACTTCCATCGCGTAGATTGGCTCGATGACCGACATCTTGCCGACCCGAAGTGCATCGAAATCCAGGAGAGAAGCGATGAGAATGATAACGCTCGTGCCCCCGAGCACGAGCCAATCGAAAGCATTGAGATTCCCAAAGGAGTTGTAGACGAAGGGAGTGAGCACCACTGAGGCGAACAGCGTAACAAAGAAAAGCGACTCCCAGTCGCCCATCTTGCGCGCGCTGCGCTGAATGAGGAAGTCTGCTACGCCCCACCCAATGATTGCGAGCGCAACAAAAAAGAGTCCCATTCGTGAATTGTATCGTACATCTATGCGACGACATGCGCGCCCTCTTTCACAAGCATTTCTCGCTTTCGGCTTGCGCCTCCGCGGTTGTACCCGCGCATGCTTCCGTCGCTCGCGATCACGCGGTGGCACGGGATGTCCTTCGCATAATTACCGCGCATGACAGCACCCACGGCTCTCGCGGCGCGCGGATTCCCCGCCCTCGCTGCTACCTGCTTATACGTCATAGTCTTGCCTTTCGGAATCTTGCGAACGATGTCGCGCACTTTGTCGGAAAAGGTCTTCATACCTTTTTCTTAGCAAACGCTTGCATTTTCTTCCCGACGGCCTCGCGATATTTGCAGTAGTCGCAATCCTCGGCGTTCTGCGGAAGCTCATCGCTGTCCAGGCACTTCTTAATATCCTGCAGCGTGTCCTCTACCCATGACGCGTCTCCCGTATACGGCACGAGTGTAAGCTCGAATTCAAGCTTCGCATCAAAAGCGTCCTTGTCTTTGTCACCATTCGCGTACACCCAGTAGGCTGTATCCGAAACCTCGAAGCCATTTTGTCGAAGGAGCCACTGGTATATCTCAAGCTGTCTCTTGTATCCGATGTGCCACTCTTCCTCGAGCGCTTCGATTTTGCCGTCTTTGCTAGTCGCTTTGTAGTCGACGACAATGAGCTCCCCCTTGGGATTAACCCAAATATCGTCAACTCCACCGGAAATCGTCATGCCCGTCGAGTGTTCGAAGGTGACGCCCCCCCGAAGAGCGTCGCGCCACGCATCCATTTTCTCGTGATCAAAAGGCACCGCATCGAGCCCGTATGCACTCATCAGCGGATGAGGGGTTTTATTCACGCGGTGTATATCAAACTCCTTCTTAAGAAGCGCGTCGACCGCACTGTTGAGGTTAAAGGGGAATCCCGGTGGCCGTGCAGTACCGAGTCTGTTGTCTATATAGAAACATCTCGGACAGTCCATGAAAAGACTGATCTTCGAGCGTGATAAGCGCCAACTTTTCCCGCCGTAATTCCAATTTGGGTTTCTTTCGGGTTTATAGTACTGACTCATTGC
>CAYGFN010000003.1:0-27432 GCA_964349145.1 uncultured Candidatus Saccharibacteria bacterium | reverse complement strand
TCCCGCCGTAATTCCAATTTGGGTTTCTTTCGGGTTTATAGTACTGACTCATTGCCGCAGTATACCCCATGAGATATTCCCATAGGCAAGTCGAAATATCGGACTTGGTCGGAGTGTAACGCGGTCGACAGCCTCTGCGTTCTTATCTCACGGGGTATATCATCCGGCTATATCGCACAAAGGCGTTTCGCTTCCTCTACAACGAGCGGGATTTTGTCGGGGCGAATGCCGCTATCCCGGAGCGGTTGGGGCGTGATTACCTGCTTGCACAGTACTATCTTCTTCTCCAGCAGTACCCGCTTCTCTCCGTCGGCGAGCGTCGTCAACGCGGTAATGGGATGCACATGCGCTTCTTCAATAAGCTGCAGAAGGCCCCGCGCCCGCGGATAGTCCCACCCGAGAAGTGTGAGGTTTGCGCATTGCGCGTACCGAATCGCATTGCGCGTAAATACCGTATTAGTCACAAGCCACCCTTCATCAACACGGGAAGATTGTATCGGAGCCCTGGCAAGATCCTCGTAGCGGGCATGTACGTAGAGAGCATCCTTTATATCTGTCTTACCTCCGGGCTCGTTGTGAAATTTTGCTTCAATGCCAATGCGCTTACCGTCTTTCTCCGCCACCACATCTACCTCGTGCGGAGCGCAGCGACCGGAGAGCATCTGATCCGTTGAGACTCGCCATCCGTGACCTCGTAACATTTCTGCAAGGAACTGCTCGAACGGAAATCCCGAGGGTCCCAGAGCGAAAATCGCACGCTTCATTGAATACCGTGCCGCCACCGGCACGTCCTCATCGTGCTTCAGCAGTTCAAAAGCGCGCGTATAAATATCCTGCGTGCGAATCCCCGGGCGCAAATCATGCATGATTTCGGCAAGCACTCGTGCGCGCACTGTCGACGACGCTCCCGCTCGTGCAAGTGAGTGTTCGAGCTTTGCCGGATCGAATGGTTCAACATCCCCATCTGCTTTTGTAATTAGATGTATCGACATGGTTAGGGACTCACTGTCTCGGGGTGATGATTCACAGCGAGTATCGTGCCGTTCAGTGTAGCAACGAAAGTGAGATTCTCAGATGCATTCTTCACGCTAACGCGGAAATCACGCGGGACATCCTCCGCACGACATGCAACAGATGGCTGCTGCGAAGTCGTAAAGGCGAGTTTGTATTTAGTCTCTGACAACGCCACGGTGTCCACCGTAAGTGCATCACAGGTGCGCGGAACGATAACCAGACCGGAGAGTACATGCTCCCCTGCGATATACTGGTCGCGAAGCACAAGCGCTCTCACGCGCTCATTCTCCGACGCGTGCAAGAGGCTACCTATCATCACGTACAGACCATACGACGTAGCCGACGCCGCAAAAAAGAACCATGCAAGACGGTGTATCGTGGCGCTCATTCTCTTCAGTGTACCGCCTCACGCTCGCGCGATACGCTCTTTACGTGTTGAGAAGTGAATGAGATATCGCGCCTCCCCCCAGGCAGCGTTCATCGTCATACACGACGAGTGATTGCCCCGGAGCGGCAATGTGGGGGTGCTCGAAATCAATGCGAACTCCCGACGAATCAGGTGATAGACGTGCGCGCACCGGAGATTCCCGATATCGCGCCTGCACACTGAAATGCCGAGGCAGTTGAGGTGCATCACCAATCCAATGCATCTCGCTCACGTACACCGACAGAGCCGTCGCCGCCGCCAGCTGTTCCGAAACAACTATGGTGTTGTTCTCGGCATCAATTTTGCTCACATAGTGTGGACGTGTACTCCCCGAGCTCTGCGATATTCGAAAACCGTGTCGTTGCCCCACGGTATAGCACACAGCTCCGTCGTGTTCGCCAATTGTCTCACCGAGCTCATTGACGACGCTGCCCGGAGTGAGCGCGACGTAGTGCGACAGAAATTCAGGCAACGAGACGTCCCCGACAAAGCACAGTCCCTGGCTATCAGGCTTCGCTGCAACAGCGAGTCCAAGTGACCGCGCGCGGGCGCGCACCTCCTCTTTATGCAGGACGCCAATCGGGAAGCGAATCGTCTTTAGCTGATCGCTCGTAAGCTGGTGCAGAAAGTACGACTGATCCTTAGAAGTATCCACTCCCTTGAGGAGGGTCCCATTCTCCTCGCGCGCATAATGCCCTGTCGCGACACACTCCGCTCCTTCCGTGAGCGCCCACTTCATAAACACGCCAAACTTGATTGCCGTGTTACATAGCACATCCGGATTGGGAGTAAGACCACGCTCATAGCTCCGCACCATGTGATCGACGACACCTTTTTTATATTCATCAGATAAATCTATTTCGCGATACGGAATGTCGAGCTGTGCGCACACGCGCATCGCATCGAGCCGATCTTCGCGCCACGAGCATTCGATGAATTCTGGCTGCCATATTTTTATGAAGACACCAGTCACCTGATGACCTTCCGCCTTTAAGAGCGCGGCGGAGAGCGCGCTATCGACACCTCCTGATACTCCGGCATATACCCTCTTCATGGCGCGTACGATACATGAAATTTACGAGTCTAGATACATTCGCTTGTACCGCAAGTGCTGATCGTACGTGCGTGAGTAGTGGGTGACGCCATCGTTGTCGGCAAGATAAAAAAGATAGCTATTTTTAGTGGGATAGAGCGCTGCTTCGATAGACTCACGCGACGGTGAACCGATAGGAGTCGGAGGCAGGCCTTTGTTTTTATACGTGTTGTATGGCGAATCAGACGCAAGGTCCTCGCGTGTTAGCTGAAATGTATTTTTGCCAAGTGTGTAGAGAAACGCGACATCTACTTGTAGGGGCATGTTTCGCTCAATTCTATTCCACAAAACTCCCGCGATGAGCTTTCGATCTTCCGTCGTATGCGCCTCCCGCTCAACGAGAGAGGCCATCGTGATAATTTCTTCGAGCGTACGCGACGACGACGCTATCTCTGCCTGCAAATCAGCAGTTTGAATGTCAAAATTTTCACGCATCGTGCGTATGACTGTTTGCTCCGTCGCATTTGGTAGGAAAAAATAGGTGTCCGGATAGAGGTAGCCTTCCTGCGGCTGCGCGAGCTCTAGAAATCGTTCAGGATCAAACCGAAGAAGTCGATTCGCATACAGTATTGCCATGGCGCGTGTCGTTGCACCCTCCGCGATGCGGATTCGCTCCGGCTCAAGGCCGAAAGCACCGATTGAGATTGCACGTGCGACAGAAAGCGCGTCTTGTGGTTCTTTAAAGAGATAGTCGCCGGCATGCGCGCCTCTCTCGCGCCCGAGCACTGTAACGAGTGCACGAAACGCAAGCGGCGACCGTATGACACCTTGCTCTTTGAGCAGCACTGATATCTCACTGAGGCTCGCGCCGTCGGGCACCAAGACGAGTTTATTTACCGGAAACTGTGCCGGCGGACGGATGAACGCAGCGTACGATCCGATAAGGAGCGCAGCGAGCAGGAGTCCGACAATAAGCGTGCGGCGATTCGCATGCGGACGCCACCTATCCGAGAGGTCTTGCTGCAGCGAATCAGACACCTTAAAAAATCTACCAAGCCATCGAGAAATCCAATGCATACGGAATGACTACACCGGTAGATTGGGCGGTGCTGATGCTTTCGTCGATGGTATGCGCTGAAGACCGGGCGAAGTGATGGTGCGCGATGGCGGACGCCATAGGGTTGCGAGCGTCTCATTCGTAAGAATATTTGTAGGAATAATCCACGGTGAGTGGAAAAACATTCGCCGACGGTACGCATCAAGGAACCGTTTAATGGTGAGATTCCATCGAAACTCGTTGATGTCCTGCCACGGGTAATCGAATGGATTATGCCAGCGCTTCGGACGGAGGTGAGACATGTAGTGCGGATTTCCCACCGGTTTCCAAAGCCAGCGTGTTCCCATGTACGTAGGACTATGCAAGTGGCCGGTCGATATATAGATACCGCGCGAACCGAATTCAAACGGATACTTGCTGAGGTGCCGCTCCATCGAACGAATTTGCTCTGTCTGTTTCCACGTCGGGTGCGGGAAGAGACGCGCACGCTCTTTCGGTGTGAGTTCCACTTCTGCGTCAGGCTCAGAAGCTTGTCTGCGTATTCTCTGCACTTCTCCTTCCATCATGTGTATCCAGTCGTGATCTTCTTCAGTCTGCCAAATGACACCCTTGTTGCCGCATTTGCGTATGACGAGCTGCACCCAGATTTGCTCCTGTGGCTCAATACCCGAAAGGAACTCGATGATAGTTGAGAGCGGGTCCACTTTAAACTCCTCCTTCGGGTCCTTATCAAGCTCGAAATCCACGTATGACTTCGGTTGATACGCGTTAATCTCGAAGCTGCCGTTTGAGATTCCCTGTACGTACGTCTCAAGCCGCCAGTCGGTGCAGTATGCACTGTGCACCTTCGGATCGAAATCAAATTTGGATGCGTAATCCTCCACTTCGTAAATTTCTACCTCCGGATACTGACCATAGAGCGCAATCTCTACTTTCGGCTTGTAGTTGCGCCAACACCATACGTAGTAATGGACCTCCCCGCCGAACGACGCCATCTCAAAGGAGAAAAATGGTCGGACTTGGCCCTTCCACGCGCGCTGCAAGAATGTCGTCTCTCCGGATGAAATCGAGAACATCGTAAAAGCTATTTCCATGGCTCGTGGAGATTTAAATACATCTCGTGGCATCTTTATTTCAAGCAGGACGGGATTGCGGCCAGACAAAAAAAGCGACTGGATGTACCACACCCAGGTTTTCCATGCGCCGATAAGAAGTGCAATCGGCGCCCAAATCGGAGCAGTGCCAAAAAGCCAGTTGAAGGTGAAAAGTGGCAGGCTCGGAACAAGGTTGGAAAGAAAAATATAAAGTGCCGCATATACGAGCATCAGAAAGATTCCTCGCGAAACACCCCAGACGCCCACCCATTCGACAAATTCACTCGGCTTTTTCACCCAGTCCACGACCATTTGTATCATTTGCACCGGAATCGGTGGCGGTTCATGGTGACCTCCTCCTGACATGCGGAAATTCTATCACGCAAAAACCCGCGTCCGTGGATGATTGGGCGCGGGTTTGAGAAACGCAGGAGAAATTATTTTGCTACAGAGTACTTGCCGTCTGACGTGCGCGCAAACATCGGGCTCTGCAAGTTCACCGCGATGGTAGCATCTTTGACGTACCGTTCGCGCTTTACGCGGTCAACGATTTCCTCACGCGTAAGCGGTCCCTCGCGCTCGATGATGCCACGGATGACGTCACGCACCACGCCGGGCTCATATCCCCACTCTTTGAGCGCGTAGAGGCCGCGTCCCACGAGGACAAATCGGGCATCTTTGATGAGTTCGTTATGGGTCGTCGCTGGATGCGTCTCGCGACCGAAGAGCTTCTCGATACCGCGCGCCACCTCAGTGAAGTGCATCGGTGATCCGTGACGCTTGAGCGTGAGGTATGCAAAATCGCGGGTATTCTTGATGCGCACATGCGGCGAATCAAGGCGCCCCCACTCACCGAGCGGATTCTTGCCGATGCGCTTCGAGATGAGGAGCCAGCGCTCCATCACTTCCGGTTGTCGATTCTTTACTCCCGCTTGCTTCAAATGCTTCGCAAAGAGATCGATAAAATCTTCGTGCGGAGTAAGTCGATTCGGCTCGAGTGCCTCATAGAGCGCTGCGAGTGCCGCTTCTACCTGCTCAGCAAGCGCTGCGTCGACGTGCCAGCGTGTCTTGAAATCTGCCGATTCCTTCGCGCGTTCAAAATGATGACCGACCGTCAGCAAAAAGACAATATGGTTTTGGTCAGCTTCGCTTTTCGCGAGATGTGACAAAAGCGTGTCTTCAGCAAGCATGCCGCCGAGCGTATGCATAGCATTCTTGAGATCTTCGAGCGCAGACATCTGCTCCTCATACGCGTCGGAATCACGCACGCTTGCGATACCGTGGTTTTCAATCTGGCGAATGCGCTCACGCGTAATGCCATACTCCTGACCAATCGCATCCAGTGTTCGAGACTCAGCCTTGGCACTGAGGCCAAAACGGTCTACGAGCACACGGCGAGAGCGGTCCGGCAATTCGCCGAGCAATTTGGAGGTCACTGTTTTGGGTATAAATGAAAGCATATGTGTCTTTAGTGAAATATGGTCAGTTTGATGGTGGCTCTAAATAAGGCTTTTTTGGGCGTATTTGACTATTTCCGCCGCCGTGGTTTCGTTTTAACAAATATATGGAGGTTCGTCAAGCCGAGGGGCTGGCTATACCAAGCAACATCTCTGTCCACATGAAAGCCACAGGAGTGGCGCCCCGAACCCAAAACCCCCGTGCGCGCGGAGTGGTACTATCGACGTATGGCAGTGAATCCAAAGCTTCCCCCGCAGGACCTCGACATGGAGCGTGCGCTCCTTGGCGCCTTGCTCATCAACCAAAACGCCATGTACGAAGTCGCGGATCTCGTCGCGGCTGACTCATTTTATGCCGGCAAGCATCGCATCATCTATGACGCGATGCTCACACTATATTCCAAGGGAGAACCAATCGACGTTGTCACGATTTCGGGCAAGCTCAAAGAGCGCAAGCAGCTCTCCGATATTGGCGGTGCGGCATATTTGAGCGAGCTTACCAACACTGCCGCTTCACCTGGCAGCGCGCGCCACTACGCACAGGCTGTGCAATCAAAGTTCATTCTCCGTGCACTGATTGATGCCGCGGCAAAAATCGGCGAGCTCGGCTTTCAGGAAGATCGCGACATCGAGCAGCTCCTCGACGAGGCGCAGACAGCTATCTTCCAGGTCTCTTCGACACCAATGCTGCAGTCCTTTACAGCGATAAAGGACGAGCTCACCGAAGCGTGGGAGCGTCTCGAGCACCTGCAGAAGCATTCCGGCACGATGCGCGGCGTACCCACGGGCTTTAAGGATCTCGACAATATGCTTGCGGGATTCCAGAAGTCTGATCTCATCATTCTCGCCGCTCGCCCGTCGATGGGTAAGACGGCTCTCGCACTCGACATCGCACGCCAGACAGCGACGAAGCACAAAACTCCCGTCGGTATCTTCTCTCTGGAAATGAGCTCCCAACAGCTCGTCGACCGCATGCTCGCGGCACAGGCGGGCGTAAACTCCTGGCGTCTACGCACCGGCAAGATTAAGTCCGATGAAGAATTCGAACGCTTGCAGGAAGGCATGGGCGCCCTCTCGGAAGCGCCGATATATATCGACGACAAGCCAGGCTCGACGGTACTTTCCATGCGCTCCGTAGCGCGACGACTCAAGATGGAGAAGAGTCTGGGTCTTATCATTATCGACTACCTCCAGCTCATTACGCCCATGTCCGGCAAGTCGTCTGATTCTCTCGTACAGCAGGTTACCGAGATTTCTCGTGCACTGAAGGGCATGGCACGTGAGCTGGATGTGCCTGTGCTTGCTCTCTCCCAGCTCTCGCGCGCAGTCGAACAGCGCGGCGGTCGCCCGCGCCTCTCAGACCTTCGCGATTCCGGCTCTATCGAGCAGGACGCGGACGTGGTCATGTTTATTCACCGCGAAGACATGATGGGCAATCGCTCGTCCAACGAGAAAACCAACATTGCCGAGATTCTTATCGAAAAGCATCGTAATGGTCCTGTGGGCAAGGTGGACCTCCGATTCGATGAGGAGCGCACGACCTTCATGGCTGTCGACAAATCGGATTTTGGTGATTTCCAGCCGGAGACTCAGGTACAGGAAGAGAGCGCAGCGTTTTAATTCAGAGAATTGTCATGGACCCTATCGAGCGACTCTCTGCAATATTCGAACGATTCCCCGGCATTGGGCCGCGCCAAGCGAATCGCTTCGTGCAGTTTCTCTTGCGCTCCTCGCCGTCTGCGCGTCGAGATTTGATGGAGAGTATTCAGGCACTTGGCGGCGCGGTGCATCAGTGCCCGTCGTGTATGCGCTTTCATGCGGGTGATGATAAGACGTGCGGCATATGCACGAGTCCGGTTCGCAACGCGTCACAGCTCGCAGTCGTTGCTTCCGATGCAGACCTTTTGGCGCTTGAGAGGAGTGCGACCTACAGCGGGTATTACTTTGTGCTCGGCGGTACCATCTCACTCGCATCGGAAAAGATTGCAGGACTCCGACTCCCCCAACTGCTGCAGGCAATATCGGAGCGCAAAGCTGACGGGCTCGAGGAGGTCATTCTTGCGTTCCCTGCCAATCCTGAGGGTGATGCAACCGCCATTCGAATTCGTGAGGAGCTCGCGGCATCTGACATCGCAGTGACGATGCTCGGGCGCGGTCTTTCGACAGGCTCCGAGCTGGAATATGCCGATCCTGAGACCATTAAGAGTGCGCTCGAGAGTCGCCGCTAACCGCGCATTATGTATTAATTATGCGACCGCATAATTAATACATAAGATTCAATTCAGAATGGAGAAGCCGCCCTTGCGGGCGGCTGTGAGAGTTTGTTACGGAAGTGCCGTGATGCGCACGCGCGCAAACGGCTGACGATGGCCGCGCTTCTTGTAATAGCGGCTCTTTTGGCGGTATCGGATGATGGTGACCTTCGGTGAGCGGCCGTTCTCGACGAGCTCAGCCTTGACCTGTGCACCTTTGATGTACGGAGCGCCGACGTCTGTCTTCGAACCGTCGTCGGTAAGAAGTACCTTGTCGAAGACGATCTTATCGCCCTCCTGCTCGGCACCCTTGAGGATTTCCACCTCAAGAACGCTGTCCTGTGTGACAACGTACTGCTTGCCGCCCGTCTCAATAATCGCAATCTTGGCCATATTTCAAGTCGCAGCAGTCTACGACACATAGGTCAGCTTTGCAACCGGGCAATTAGGGAGACTTGACCGCAGCTCTCTTCCGTGCTACGATGCAGACTGTCAATACCCTGTCCGGGAATGTCCAGGAAGAGGAACGTTCAAATGAATTCCCCCACCTCCACTCGCCTCATCGACATGTCAGTTGGCTCACTCGTTGGCGCCTTGCTGAGCATCGTTGTGCTCACTGTCGGGCTCCTGACCGCTTCGGATCCCGTCTACGTCCGCATTGGCAGCAACACCATCCTGTCGACGACAGGCATGGATCCGGCTCGGGCACCGGTGTCCTACCCGGATGGGTCGATTCCGAACACGCCGTCGCTGTCACCGACTTACGCCGAGCCTCACATGGGGACCGTGCCCAACGACACCTTCACCGAAACGGTCACGACATCGACGTTCTACCCGGACTATCAGTGCGCATTGACCGACGCAGTCAAGAACTACATGCGCGACGTCGGTGCGTGGCGGCTCGAACGCCTGACGCAAGACGGCGACAAAACCGTCGCCTGGCTCGTCAACGCTCCGGCGAAACCCGAGCGGAACACGATGTACCAGGCGCTCTGTGTCGAAGTCGAGGCAGAGTTCGTGGTGCCAGTCTTGGTGCGCTATGACCCCGCCAAGAACAAGCTCGTGACCGCCGACTGACGAGCTCAGCTCACCTTCGAGATCTTTCACCGCAGACCCCTTCGCACTTGTTGCGTTGGGGTCTGTGTCTTTTAATCTTCCCCCGTCGTCGGCTTATCGATGAGCGCCGTGTCTAGCTCAGCAGAGGTGCCCGTGATACGGAACACATCTTTGTCTATTTTGCCCAGCTCCTTTCGTCCGGCGTTGAAGTGATTCACAGTCGTCGAGAGCGAATTCCCAAGCTTTGAGTAGTAATCTTCGTAGGCTTTGATATGACGGGAGAGTGATTCGACATTTTTCGCAATATCTTTTGCAGTCTCCTCAATTTTAAATGCTTTGAATCCGTAGAGGACGGATTGCAGATATGCCGCAAAGGTAGTCGGTGAGACGATGATGACCTTCTTCTCGTTGTAGGCGTAATCGATAAGATTGCGAGTGTTTACCTTGACCGAGCCCACCTCGTTGATTAAGAGGTCGTAATAAATCGCTTCTGCCGGTATATACATAAACGCAAATGGCAGCGTGCCATCTTTTGGACGCACGTACTTTGCGCACTCATCAATGCGCAACTTGAGGTCGTTCTTAAACTGCTTCTCAAGCTCCTCACGCTGCGTGTCATCGATGGCGTTTACCAAACGCTGGTAATTGTCGAGAGAAAATTTGGCGTCAATGGGAATCACGCCCTCTTTCGTCACAATCACGGCGTCTACCGTCTCCCCGCCCGGGAATTCGTGCTGCATTTTGTACGAGCCGGGTGGCAAGATGTTGCCCAGAATTAATTCAAGCGATGCCTCGCCCAAATTTCCTCGCTGCTTCTGATGCTTGAGCACCTTCTCCAGATTCGCAAGCTGCTCAGCAATCGACATGAAGCGTGTCGTCGATTCGTTTGTCTTCGTCTGCTCTATGCGCACCTCCGTGAGCTGCTTTGCGACAAGGTCACGAATGTCTGTCGCCAAGCGCTGTGATTCGCCAAATTGGCTCTTCATATTTTCAAACATGCGGTTCGTGCCTTCGCCGAGCGAAGCCTCCATTGATCGCTTCAACTCCTGCATCTGTTGCTGGATGAGCAGCAGGCTTTGATTGTCCTGCGGCTCCGCGGGCTTGTTACGTGACCACAGAAAATACGCCACCAGTGCAAGGTTTACGACAAGAAGTACGATGATCAGCCATTCCATATCGGCATCGTATCACACGCCAAAAAACCAATAGCTTGCTATAATCGCCTTATGCTTACCGCTCAGATCAAACTGGACATGACTACCGCGATGAAGGCTCGCGAGAGTCTCAAGGTAGACACTCTCCGTGGTGCGATGACCGCATTTACCAACGAACTCGTCGCAAAGGGTCGGAAGCCGACCGAAGAGCTCTCCGATGATGAGGCTGTGAGTGTGCTGAAGCGTCTCGCGAAGCAGCGCAAAGATTCGATTGAACAGTTTACGAAGGGCAATCGCCCCGAGCTCGCTCAGAAAGAGACAGAGGAGCTCGCCGTACTTGTGGCCTATTTACCTCAAACGGCATCACGCGAAGAAATAGAGAAAGTCGCTCGCGCGAAGCAGGCGGAGATGCAGGTAGACAAAGCAGGCATGGGCAAACTCATGGGTGCTGTCCTCCAGGAGTTTGCCGGTCGCGCCGATGGCGCCGACGTCAAGGACGTTGTGACCGCCCTCCTCTCTTAATTCTACAGGGGTCCGCGCGTGTGCGCGTGTGCTGCATGTATAGCGAGCCAGCCGCCGAGCGCAGCAATTGCGAAAGCTCCGGCGAGTATGAGCAACACAGAATTCGACGCGGCCAGCACGACGACGACTCCACACATAAGTATCCTGCCGAGCGCTTGGCCCATTTCTTTGAGAGCGGTGTACTCGTCCACGTACGTATGGTTGTCGCTGCTGTGCTCGAACGACATGATGTCGAGCCCTTTCTTGCGAGGTTCGCTTCCCGCATGCGAATAGATATCGATAATCAGTACCGCAGCTGCACTGCCCGCAAAAAGCCTAAGGATCCATCCCGAGACGTGCACAATCCCCGCCATGCGGGGCGAGGGATACAAGCGAAACCTTTTGAGCACGCTTCGCGCGAGCATCGTGAAGAGAAATGTCGCAGACATCACCACGCCAAGGAGTGGATACGAACCGTCGAGCATCATCCAAATCGCAATCGGCCACACGAGGAGAAGCGCTGTCGCTTCGAGCCCTTCATAGAGTGAGCTCTTGAGGAGACTGCGATTTTCGACGTCGAAGAGTTCATGAAAAGTCTCCCGATACCCCCACGAGAATCCCTCACACGTGTCACGCAGGTGGAAGACAAATGGCAGCGAGCATACGATAAGGAACGCCGCGCCTATATAGAGTGCCGCGGGCATATTCCACGCCGTTGCGAGAGCCACGCCGGCGATTGCCGGCATAAGAGCAATGCATATTTCCGCAAAAAATGAGCGCGCTTCCTGCGGTCCGGACAATTCATAGGGTACGTAATACAGTGCCCGATACGCACCCATGAGGATTGCAAAGGCGAGCATCCCAAGCGCGAGCGCGCTGTCTCCTATGAGGTATACGCCGCCGAGCGCAGCGAATGCGGCAGCCGCGCAGAGGACAGCTGCCTCGAGCGTGCGCCGTGAACCATGCCGCATGTTTCGAGCTGCGAGCGGCGTTAGCAAAATCATAATCGTATGCATAAGCGCATACGTAAGGGCGACACCTGCAAACGCCTCCGCAATAGATCCGGTGCGCGCATACGCGAATTGAAACGCGCCAATCCATGCAAACACGTGCGCACCCGCGAGCGCTGCGCGCACGAGTGAACGGTGCATCATGCGGGCGCTCATACGCGTGCAGACGCTGGCGTTCGGTGTGAGCCGTACACCGTAAGCAGGGGCACTATGAGTACGAGACTATAGCCGACCCATACATTCCAATCCATGTAGAGCTGCCACCCCGCAAACGGCACGCTCATGAGTGCATCAAGCAGCATCACCTCGGCGGTCCACATAAATGAATACGGCAGAATGTCGAGTACCGTGTGACGCCTCAGGGAGAATCCCGCCATCGTAGCAAGCGAAATAAGTATCAAAAGCGCAATAAGACGCGCAAAAAGCGGAGGCGATACAGCGTAAATCGCCAGCGCTGCGACCACGAGATACATAATCGCATATATCGCAATTCCCCACCCCAGCAACTTTCCAATATGCATAGGTGCATTATGGCGCGATAGAGAGAGAGCAACAATCGCGTGCTGTGCAAAGCGAGGTGCCGTGCTACTGCGCAGTCGTTGATGCAGTTGTCGTCGCTACATCCGAAATCACCATCGTGCTCATGGCAGCGTCCGCTGGCGCAGACGTGTCACCACTGGCTGCCGCTTCTCTCTTCTCGAAAACAGGGGCAGGGTTCTCTGGTGCCGGCATCGCTGCGCGTACATTCGAAGTCGCACCACTCTCAATCTGCATGAGGGTTGCATCGCTCTCTGCCGGCGCGCTCAAATCCGGAGGCAATCGCGTATCACCGACGTACAAGGTGCCGATGCCGACGACGAGAAGCAGCGCAAAAGCGCTGGACAGTATTCCCCATGCGGGGGCACTTCTGCGTGAACCCATGCGCTCATATGTGTGGTGTATCACACGTCTTACTCGTACCAGTGGGGAGAGTCGGGGCGGATGCTCCGTTACAAAGTGCCGGACATTATTCTTGATGGAAATCCTCTCACTCGGCGTAAGCGTCAGCGTCTTCAATTCATTAAATGCGACCTGCGCGCTCTGGGGCATCTCACTCTCTGGCGTACCTGATGTGTTGTGATCTTCCATATGCATGCATCTCTTGCCTCGTCGGTAAGACGACTTAGGCACCTCTATCTTACCCTTTCATATCCCAATCACACAGCAAAAAAGCCCCCGAAGGGGCTCTTTCGCGAACACGAATGGGTGCTTACTGTCTAGCGCAGCGAGAGAAGTGGGAATGAGTGCATTCACATTTCCGAGCCAGCGACGACAGAAACACAAGCTTCGCTTGTGTTACCAGCGACCGCCGCCGCCGTTTCCACCGCGGCTACCGCCACCGTATCCACCACCTCCGTTGCCACCGCCGAATCCGCCACCGCGGCTATCGCGACGTGGGCGCTCCTCCATGGGACGCGCCTCGTTGACCGTAAGCGTACGGCCGCCGAAGTCTTTACCGTTCCACATGTCGATGCCCTTCTGAGCATCTTCATCCGATCCCATCTCGACGAAACCGAAACCCTTCGAGCGGCCGCTCATCTTATCCATGATGATCGACGCTGACTCGACTGTTCCGGCTCCCGAGAAGGCCTCGCGGAGCTCATCCTCGGTCGTGCTGTAGGGCAGCCCGCCGACATACAATTTCTTTGCCATGAGTCTCTATATTTTTCCTCTAAACATGTAAATCAACCTTCCCTCTTACGATGGAAACTTACATTCGGAAATAGCGTATCATGCTCCCCGTTTAGCGCAAGCGGCAGCTTACTCACTCTTAGGTGTTCGATCCATAATCTTCGAAAGTCGCTCGATTCCGCGATGTATACGCACTGACACGACGTTTTCAGATACCCCGAGTTGCGCCGCTATTTCACGCGGCGACATTTCATCGACATACCGCATCGTAATCGCCGTGCGATAGATTTCATCAAGCCCAGAGAGCATCTGCATGGCTTCGCGCGCAGCGGGTACATCGGCGAAGTCGCGGATGGAATCATCTGCAGGTTCGAAGCCGTCGTCATCCATCATCGAGTCGAGCGAAGCGGACTTCTTCTTGCGTGAGCCATCTACGATGAGGTTGTTGGCTACACGATACAGAAAGGCGCGGATGTATTCCACCTCTTTTCCGCTCGAGAGGTACACCCACGTGCGGCTAAATGCCTCCTGTACGAGATCTGTCGCGACCTCTCGATCGCGTACACGAATCAAGCAGTGCCTGAAGAGCGCATCCGCGTGTTCGTCGTAGGCGGCAAGAAATCGCGCCTCCAAATCGCGCGCCCACTTTTCATCATTGGCATTTCCCATATGTGCAAAATGCGCGCGTGCGCATACCTCACTAGTCTACCATTCTGCCCTTTTGACCCGGCACTGCAGTGTTTGACACCTGCAGATTTCTGCCGCACATTCTCGTCAGGCTTGCAGAGGAGAGCGACGTGGCAATATCTCTTCCGACGTATCACTACCGCACGCAGGTAATCGATCCCAGCACCGGAGAGCCGTGCGCGGTCACGGCGATATACGATATCAGCGAAGACTGCGGTAACGCCGATGCTCGTCCGCAAATCATCGTGCTCTATTCAGCCTTTAGCAATGGGGCTGAATTTGCCATCGTTGTTCATGGGCTTGCGCGTCAGCGTGTGGCGCTTGTACCGCAAGCTGACGGTACTCGACTCGCGGTTCCCGAGCTTCAGCTGAGTTTCGTCGTGACGGCAGGCGCTATGCGCGTCTCGTCAGCTCGGCTTCTGGAGGTGATTAGCACACACGCGCCGAAGCCCCAAACTTCAGGCGACAAAAAGGCGAGCAACCTCGCCTTCATCGGAGCCCGACGACCATAGCGGTCGTCGGGCTCCCTCTACGACTACTGCTGCGGGAAAAGCTGAACGCTGAGCTTATCGGCAGAAGGGGTGGGTACACGAGAAATGCTTACAGAGGGCTCATGTACGTACAATTGCCACTCGTTTGTGCTGTTGTCCTTTATATAGATGGTGCACACCATGGCGCCGCCTATCATATGGTCACATCCGCCTTGCGCAAGATGGATTTCAAGGTCCGCCTTATTGATACCGGTCGTTATTGCTTCTCCATCCACATAGACGGAATTCTCATCTATCGCGTACATTCCATCCGCAATGACCTCAAGCTCACTCGACTCCTTGGTCGGCAGGACAACATTTTTATAGTACGCATGATTCGCATCCTTCGCATAAAAACCATTTGATCCCACTGCCTCAAATGTCTCGGGGTCCGCACCTGATATGACTCTGAATGGAAATGGCTCATTCCGCTGCCAGTAATACACCGCCTGCGAATCAGCGAAGAAGTCCGTTGCACGCGCATTCACAGCAAGTTGCCTAAATCTGGCAGGGTCTTGAATATTGCTCTGTAACGCACCGTAGTAAATGACCGACGAGCCGTCGCTGAGCACCCCGAGATCCAGAACCTGCAAATTCTTGGCATCGATGGGTCCCACCACATCGCATTCCCAAAAGAGCGTGCGGTCTGCGATGAGGTAGCGATAATCGATGTCGGGAAGCACAACAGCGCGTGAGATATCTGCCGCGTGAAGAGCGCATTGTGGTGGCAGCGATTTTTCCGCGGTGGTGTGGTATGTAATCTGGCCATCCTGAATAGCGAAATACCCGCTCTCGGCATTTTGCTCGGAGAGATATTCCATTCTCACTCCATAAATATTGGCCGTGGCGTCGTTACCCTCGCCAGATTGGGAACTTTGCATCAGAACGCTCACCCCGAAGCTGACAACCACTAGGCCAATGAGGAGGAGTATTAAGCGCGTGCTCGACAGGTGTTTGCCAATCATAAATGTGTCTGTGTGGACTCCGGCGTAACGTTTTCGAACCTCGCAATCAGGGACTTGCTACGCCTTGCGGATATCCTTAAGCGCCGGGCTGAAATGCTGAAGCAAGCTGAGCGCACCATAACGTCGGTGCAAACTCTTGTTCCAAAGGCTGAGCCATAATCCTACTGTATTGGAGTAGAACCTAGTAGGTTTTACAACTTTATTCAGTCGGAAAGCTGCCAGTATAGTGATTACCGAAGTCGTCGACGCACGTGACCTTCCAGTCGTAGTAATCGTAGGTATATATCGTGTGCTTCTCTGTAGCCGTCCTCGCCTCTGTCGTTTCGCTATAAGGTATAGCGGCATTTCCGCCTGCGTAATTCCATATACAGGTTGAGGAGTTTCCAGTAGGTACAGATATGGAGTAGCCGTCCTTGCCATCGTAGAACTCAGTGACGCGAATTGTGCTGGTCTGTACAGCGCCCCCACTAAAGAACATGTATGCGCAGTAAGCGATAACAAGAACCGCAAGAACTCCGAGCCCGCTTATAACGTCCTTCATATTTATTTTGCGGCGTCTAAGATCGCCTTGCACATTCTATCCAAACTCGCGGGTCTCGTCCCGTCATCGAAAGCAAATTGCAGCCTCGATCCTATACAAAGTGTGTTCTTTTCCATTCCTCCCGGTTGTCCATACAAAGTGTCCGCCTGATTGCAGTACGTCGCATATTTTGCGGCACCTATCTCTTGTTCAAGCATGTCGGTAATGTTATTGGTCCATACTATGTGGTCTGTAGCCCAGAGTGCTTCGGCAGGAAACGGTTGCGACACATCACCCCCTAGTAGACCAAGGAGTGTTTTATTATCTTTCTCGTGTTTTGGTCTGTGTGCGGGATTCGCTGTGTTTCCATCAGCGTCGAAGATTGTAAATACCGGGATGCCAAGACCTTGCGCTACCGCGAGAGCCTGGACCAAGAAACTCTTTCCATTCACAGGTACGATATTGATTCCTTTCCGTCGACACTCCTCAAACTGACCCGTGAGCATCATCCACGACGATATGATCGCAACGTCCTCTAGGCCCTCAACAAGGACAAGATTATTCCCAAAGAAAATCTCATTCATTCCAGGCTGTAAGAGTTGATGGAGCTTTGCACCCATACCTGCTGGCTGAATGGGTTTCTCTCCTGTGAGCGTGCCTATGCGTGTTGCAACATCTTCAAACAGCAATCTTTTGGCCGATGAGGACTCTTTCAAGCGATCGAAACGCACCATACGCACACTCTCGAAGCCCTTACCGTTTATGAATGCTGGACTATGAGAAGTAACGATGACCTGTGCATTCCGTTCGCTAAGCTGCTCAAGAACAGAGGCCATATGTCGTGCCTGTGGAGGGTGTTGATACAGCTCAGGTTCTTCACACCCGAGCAATAGCGTAGGAGGGTCACTGTCGCCAAGAGTTGCGAGCACTTCCAACAATGCGAGGAGGTAAGATCGCTGCAAACCATTCCCCATGCGTGCCATGTCGCCCTCAAACACACCTTCTCCCGGAACGGCATGGGCGGCTGGATCTTCGATCTTTACCGAATCACGCCAATTTTTCTGCCACGACATTTTTAACGTTACTGCCGGATGAGCCCATATAGCTAGCTTTTCCTGTAAAATCTTACCGAGTTCCTCAAGTTCAGGCTCGTGCGTTTTGAGTATTTTGAGATAATCATTTTCAGCTTCAGTCTGTAACGCCTGAAGCTCATCATCGAATTTGACTTTGAGCCTTACCGTGCGTGCCAGAAGCTTTCCGAGTGCTGAGGTTTTGCTCTCACTTTGCTCAGAGGCGATATTCTTTACCGCCGGAACATAAATCCATTGTATATATTTCTCAAGTCTATTTGCACCTTTACTGACTCCGTAGAACTGGTCGGAGCTCCACAATTCTTCCAATAATTCCGGATGCGATGTCTCGTATTCACGCAGTATTCGCATCATTTCTGTGCCGACCTTGCACTCCGGTAGGTCCTTAACATCCTTTCTGATCTCCTCATAGATGGCTGCTAGATCCGCAACCTTCGCCCCGTCTCCCTTTGCCTTGAAAAACTTAGCGAATGCTCTCATGACAAGTCGTTTACCTCGCTGCATGACCTCTGCTCGGCCTTTAACAGCATCGTAGCTCGCAAATACAGAAATAATGAGCCTGTCCTGACGATAGTACTCCTTAAAGTCCTCTTGAGCTGCGGGTGAAAGATCTTTGAAAGTAACGGTGATCTCGACGGGTTTACTAGTATCTTTTTTGTAAAAATCTTCTTCGTTCAAGACAGTGACGTCAGTACTTGCGTTTGCTGTCTCGCGAAAGAAAACATTTAGTGCAGACAGGACCGTGGACTTACCACCCCCGTTTGGCCCTACTAAGCACGTGTAATTATCAAACGTTATCGTTTCCTCTGAGAACGATCGAAAGTTTTTAATCTTGATAGTCTCAATTTTCATATATCGGCCTCCATTGAAGCTGCCTCTTCGTATGTATCTGGTATCAGGTTGTCCCGCAGAGACCTTACTGAAAACAGCACGGCGTTGCGTGTCGCTGTATCCCTATGCTGCTTGTCATCCTTAACGAACGCATCCGCAAATAGGTATTCAATCCTTGCCAGTACTCGCTCGCGTTGCTCCTTCGAGATTGTATACGGCACCGGTCCTGTGGGATTCTCAGTCGTAGCAAAGTGCCAAGCGAGCGCTGACAGTTGTCCGGTTCCCATGACCATTAACTTGTATGCCTCAACCTCGCCTGATCGATACGCAGCAAATTGATAGGCCATTTCTGACTGATCGAAATTCTCGTAGTTCCCTAAACCTCTGAGGTATGTAATGAAATCGGTATTGGCCTTCTTAACGCCCATTGACCCCGCCACAAGGGCTTTCCCTGCAACCTCAACAACATCATTCTCATGACTCGTGTAAGGAGTCGCACGCGAAATAATGTTATCCAACTGGCTGTTGGCTTTCATCAGTTCGGTCATAAAAGAAACAAGGTCGTCTGCCGTATCGGTTGAGTTCATCTGAGACACCATGTATTCCTGGTTTAGCAGATCAAGAAAGTCCATGTATACGCTCTCGGTCTCCTCCGCAGACAGATACTCCATCGACGAGGATGTGTCCGCTTCAGATACCACAGGCGATGTTGATCCAGATGAACTGAATGCGACAATCGCTCCAACGATTACAAGTACGCACACTCCCCCAGCAAGCAAAACGTTTTTAGAAATTGTCATACTTTATATCCGTAGTGTTAATAACATGAGGTTCCGGGATCATCTGCTTCCGGTACATCGTAAAGATTCTCTAGAAACTCTCCCATTTCATCGTATGAAGCCCAAGCGTAAGATTGACCGTCCCAGATCTGAGAATTTGCCTCATCGATGCTGTCGCTCGCGTCCTCTAATGCTGCGCTGTAATCGTCGCGTACTACCTCACACTGTCCGACTGCCATCTCTAGATCGTCAGTAGAAGGTCCGAACGAAGCTCCGATGAAAATACCGATAACGACCCCGATAATGAGTCCTACGCCCCATTGACCGGAATTTTCTTTCATACGCTATGGAAGTGTCTCGCACACACGACCATCGCCATCACGATCAAGATTATGAGGATCTTTGCTAGGTCCACCATTCGCCTCGAAGAACACTTGCGCCTGTCGTTGCGTGCTGAAGTCCGGACAGTCCTTATCCGGACCTCCTGTAGGTAGAGTCGTTCGCGTGGTCGATGGATCGTCGTCCCTCACCATCGTTGAACTATCGTTTCCGTTGAACAATGCCATACCCCCAGCAACTGTGAGGGCACCAATGGCTACTCCAATCAGTGTGTTTTTAGTGCCGAGACTCATAAGATGCTAAAAGAATGGCACGTTCTTCATAATGCCGCAATCAGTCTTTGTAATACAGGTAGTACCAAGCGACGGCAGCGATTATAAGCGAGCCTGTCACCACTTTTTCTTCTCCAAGACCAAAGGCGTAGAAAGCCATAAGAAGCGGAATGCCGACGCCTAAAAGTCCAAATGGGTGATCCATAATGTTCTATGTTACGTTCCGATAACGCCTATAAAGTATGTAGAGTGCCCTGCTTCCGAGAGAAACTGAACCTAGCGCTACGACACCGAGAACAGCGCCATACGCGTATTCACCGATAGTCATAAGATCCCAGACGGTTACCGGGTTCAGCGACTCTGCCCATATCGAAGCGAGTATTGAGTCAGCGATTGCTCCCACGAACGACGCGATGTAAGGCGACAGCACGAGGCACGCAATAGATGCCACTGCGATGCCGATAAGAGTTTTTGTTTTGAATTGTGTGAACATAAAGAGCCCATCACGGGTCTCTGGCCGAAGCCAGCGTGCAGATTTCTCTACACGGCGATCAAGCCAACCACATGATGGGTTCTCAACGCTTGATCGACTTTCAGACCATGCCAACCGGAACGGTGGGTTTAGGTCTTGCCTTGCGGCCAATATCGGGTGTGTATGACAAATATAGCACTCGGATTACGACTGCAACACAGATGGCCACAGGGCTTCGTAAGCGGCCTCTATGGCATCGGATTTGGTCTCCCCGTATCCCAAGACCTTTCCGTCAGTGCCGATTACCTTATACCCCAATAATTCATGCGTGGAGATGTACATTCCCTCGGCCTCGCTCCACTCCATACGCCACACCGGCTCCAAATTATGCATACGTTTTTACATTTTGGCTTGTATATCTCCTGGAGTGGTAAAACAGAATCGTGGGGGTGTTTCTCATAACGTCTCTACGGCGAGATAGAGATACGGGATTAGGGACGGACACGGACCGCCGCGTAAAAAAATGCTTCGGGCTGTGAGATTGCTGAGGCTCTGGTATTAATATCTGTATTTCACTTGACTTTTGAGAAAGTGGGAGTAAAATATCGGTATCTCGGTGAGGTGGAGTTCGCGTAAACGTCTTCTCGCGACTGCCTCACTACCGTCTTCGTCGCCCATCTTCCGTTATCGCTCCGCGATCGGAAGTTTTTCATTTGTGATCTAAAAGGCATCACTACATAGCGTAAGGAACACACAAAATGGCTGACGAAAAGCCGCGTGAGTCCACGCAAAACATTATTAATCCGCCCTCCTCTGAGGACGAGGCGCTCCGGTACTTGGCAAAGGTATTAGTTGCGTCATACTTAAATCAAAGACGATATGCAAAAAAGCGATGAATCTAAGAATGCCGTCATTTACGTCCGCGTTTCGACAAAAGAACAGGCGGAGGAGGGCAACAGTCTTGCGACACAGGAAAAAGATTGTCGCGAATATGCCCGCAAGCACGAATACAGAGTCGTAGGGCTATTCCGCGATGAAGGAGAGAGCGCAAAGACTGCAGACAGACCGCAACTGCAAAATATGTTGCGCTTCTGTACGAATAAGAAGAACGCTGTGTCGGCCGTCATTGTTTACAAATTCAACCGCTTAGCCCGCAATGTCGAAGATCACACGACTATACGCGCACTTCTGCGTCAGCATAAGATAAAAGTTCTCTCAGCGACTGAACCCATTTCTGATGACCCCGTTGGCCGTTTCGTTGAGAACATGCTTGCTAACGTATCTCAATTCGATAACGACATGCGCTCGGAGTTGTGCGCCAACGGAATGAAGAATGCAGTCCGTGATGGTAGATATGTGTGGCAAGCCCCGTTCGGATATAAGAACGTAAAAATATCAGGGAGAGCAACTATCGCACAAGATCCTTTAATTGCTCCGTTTGTCCGACAAGCTTTTGAGATCATGGCCTCTGGTGTATACGCGGTGACTGAAGTTTGGGAAATAATCTCCAAAAAGGGCTTCAAAACAAAGAGTGGCAAGCGAGTTAGCCGCAATTACTTCTATGAGATCCTTCGTAACGAACTTTACACTGGTTGGATAAATCAATTTGGTGAACGGCACAGAGGAAAGTTTGACCCAATCGTCTCGGACGCGTTATTCGCGCAAGTACAAAGAGTTCTGAATAAACGCGGTCGCCGCACTCGTTCCTACAAGGCTGACAGAGAAGATTTCCCGCTGAGGCGGTTCGTCGTGAGTCCCTTTGGATTCAAGCTCACAGGCGGTTGGTCTACAGGTAAGTCCGGTACAAAACATCCGTACTATAACTTCAAGAAGGGCGGTTGTTTCCAACGCGACGCATTGGATAAGAAGTTTGCAGAACACATGGACTCGTACAAATTCGACGAGAGCAAGGTGGCGAGGCTATACGAGTATGTTCGCAACGAATACGGAAAGGCAACACAAAACGAGAAAGATGAGAGTACCAGGATTGAGAGGCGTAAGACGGAGCTTGCAGATGAGCAGGCTGCTGTTATACGAAAGAACGCGCAAGGCGTTATTCCTGATACCGCTCTAACGTCGCATTTGGCTCTGATCGACGAGGAGCGCATGATCCTCGATGCTGCGCTTGTGGCATTACAGGAGGTAGATAGCAACGCTGAGGAGGCTGTAATGCACTCTGAAGCCTTTCTGAGAGCACCTGGAACATTCTGGCGCATGTCGGACTTCGCTACCCAAAAAGAGCTACAGTCGTTCGAATTCCCCTCTGGAGTTGTTCTTGAAGATAAAAACTTTCGAACCCTGGAATTGTCCTCATTGTTCGCGACAAAAGGGCTCTCAGATATGTCTGATTCTGCTTTGGTGGACCCTAGCGGATTCGAACCGCTGACATCCACATTGCAAATGTGGCGCTCTACCAACTGAGCTAAGGGCCCTCGCGAATGATTATGCCGTTAGCGGGGCGCTCTCGCAAGGTGTCGAGCGTGCTTTCTGATTTCGAGTGGGCAGTCCTCCTCAACACCTCGATGAGCTCATCGTATATCGCACTTTACCTAGCGCAACAGAATGATGTCGCGGATAACAATATCTCCCATTATTTCCTTATTTGTAAACTGATATGCGTAATTTTTGTCCTGATACGCGTATATTGTTTTCTCGCCTTCGCCCTTGAGGCTCACCGGATCTTCTGCAGCGACGAGGCGGAATGTGTTCGGGTCGGCTCCCTTCACAATCTGATAGTGCGCGGTAGAGGTCGGGTAGCTTCGTAAATCGTCTGCAAACACTCGCATGTAGACATACTGAGAATCTCTCGCGAAGAACTCGTCGATGTCCTCGGCATTTTCGAGATTTGAAACAGCTGATCCTTGCAGTGCACTGTTGAAGGAATCAGAGGCCTCGAAAGATGACTGTCTGTTTTCTTCACTTAAATACCACCAGCCAGCCGCAATGACAATAAGTGCCACAATAGTAATTGTCCTTAGATGTGATTTCATGTTCCGAATGCTAATGAAGTAATGCCCCTCATGAACGACTGTAGAGCCCTGTATAGTCGGTCCGACTAACATCCACTATGCCGCTAGCGGGGCGCTCGCGCAAGGTGGATCACGTGCTCGAGAAATTCTCTGACAGAAGCGCCGACACTTTCGAGCATGTGTGGAAATGAAGCGCCGGGATACAGACCCGGGATGGCATTCACCTCGAGCAAATACACTGCGCGCGGGGTCACGATGAGATCAGCGCGGGAGAAGTGCGAGAGATCGAGCACCTGATGCGCGCGTCGTGCGAGATCAGCCAATGCCGCTTTCTGCTCGTATGAAAAGCGGCTTGGCACATGCGTGCGCACTGCTCCACTATGGTGCGCATCGAGATCGAGAAATGTGCGTCCATGATTGATATGTGCAGGTGGGAGCGCATAGAGACTTTCGCGACGGAAATTCTCAATGATGCCCACCGACGCTTCTTCGCCCCGCACAAATTCCTCGACAAGCGCAGCACCGTAGGCGTCGATGATGTCGCCAATCGCATCTGGGAGCTCCACGATAGTTTTAGCTATGCGGATACCGCTGCCCGCACCCTCAGATGGGGGCTTCACGACGTACGGAGGCGCGAACTGTTCGAATACAATCGATGCCATGTCCCCCGTGTGCATGTCGTTCTCGTGCGAGAACGAGACAGCGCGCGGCATACGAATCCCCGCATGCGTGAGGAGTGCACGCGCTCGGATTTTGTTGAGCGATAGACCGGCAGGCAGCGGGCGTGAACCGGCATATGGTGTCCCCGATCTCTCGAGTATGCGCTGTACGGTGCCATCCTCCCCGACTCCTCCGTGCAGAGCATTGAGCACGACATCCACCTGGGCGAGTGCACGCACGGGTGTGCTCGCGACTCCGCGCATGTGCCACATGCCGCTCTTGTCTATCAAAATATCTCGCGTCTCGTATGCATCTTCAGGCAATGCTGCGAGCATTGCGGCGCCCGTTTTAAGCGAGAGATGGTATTCACTCGAAGTCCCGCCACGAAGTACGCCGACTATGGTGCGTGCCATGCGCGGATTATACCCTAGCTAAGAATCAATCAGTCGGCGACCGCGGCGCTTGCGATGCCACGAGATGGCGAAGCGATGCGCTTCGTTGTTGGCAAGCAGAATATCGCGCTCGTATGCTTCGATTGCTCGAGCGTCGCCGATCAGGCGCTCCGGCTGATGCCGCTCGTTTTTGACAACTCCGACAAGTGGAATCATCAGTCCTGCTTTTTTTAGTATTCGCTGCGCAGCTCGCATTTGTGCCGTGCCACCGTCCACAGCGAAGACGCGCGGCAGCGGCCAC
Organism: uncultured Candidatus Saccharibacteria bacterium; assembly: GCA_964349145.1. GTDB lineage: Bacteria > Patescibacteriota > Minisyncoccia > Phycocordibacterales > UBA2100 > UBA10103. Next base: position 2,898 of record CAYGFN010000003.1, on the reverse strand, counting down.
TCATCGTGCTTGAGACGACGCTCGAGCAATTCGGTGAGTGCGGCCACGTCATTGTTGCCGACGCTCTGAATCTTAAATTTACGGTACGCATCCTTAATCATTTCGCCATTGTTAACGACCGTCATCACCCCCACCGTCTCCGTGCCGGAAGTGTGCGCCACATCGTAGGCTTCCACCCGCACTCCGCCGCCTGCAGAGATTCGCTCGTGCTTGATAAGTGAGATATCCTTTACATGCTCCAGCGCTGCTACTTGCCGTCGAAGCATTTCAGCACGCTCGAAATCCTCCGCCTGAGCAGCAGTTTTCATCTCCTTCGTAAGCTCACGCTTGAGTCCCTTGAAATTTCCTGAAAAAAGCGTCGCGATGTGCCCAATCCGTTCACGATATTCTTGCAGAGTCATCTCCCCCGTGCAGACACCTGCACACAGTCCGATTTGTCTGTTGAAACACGGCTTACAGGCAATGAGCGATGCTCGAGCTTTTCGCTGGTCTTCGCATAGGGTGCACTTTGAATCACGAAATGGGAATATGCGGCGGATCATCTTCATCGCCTCTTGCAGCTGCATACCATGCGGGAAGGGACCATAGAGGTGTTTGATATCTTTGTCTTTCCACGTGGTGTAGAGCTCGCGGCCACGCACAATCAGGACTCGTGGGAAACGCTCCTTCGTGATGACGACGTAATTGAAACTCTTGTTGTCCTTCGACATCACGTTGTACGGAGGCATCTCACTCTTGATGAGATTGGCTTCGAGAATGAGCGCCTCCAGTACTGAATCTGTCTGGATGAATGCCAGCGACGTCGCCTCCGCAACCATCTGTACGATGGCAGGCGCCCGACTCATCGCCAAGTCTTTCCCAAAATAGCTGCGCACGCGATCTTTGAGCGAAGCCGCCTTGCCCACATAGAGAATCTTCCTTCCTTTCTTGAATTGATATATACCCGGCTCATCGGGTAGGTTGAACTGGTCGAGGTCCGCACGCTCCATGCGCTCAATATAGAGTAAATTGCTATCCACAGCGAGGTTTTTTTGACTCCATTTTTTTGAGCGTATACTGCGGCTTTAATGACTCCCGAGAAGCGCGCGCCGAAAAAGTCCCCGTCCGGGACTATTTTTTTAACTACTCCAACCCGCGAAATATCGCGGGTTTTTTACATTAGCCATTTGAGCGGAGTCAGACGTGCTCTTTTGCCGTGTTCGCAGGCCCGACGGGGCCGAGATTCAGCGCTGCGGCAGAAGCCGCAGATAGCGACGGCAAGAGAGTACGTTTGCGGAGCAACTGTATGAAGCTCTTCCTCGAGGATGGTTCGAAATACGACGGCGAGAGCTTTGGCGCACAAGCGGAGATTTCCGGTGAAGCGGTTTTTGCGACGGGGATGACAGGGTATGTGGAATCGCTCACCGATCCCTCATTCGCAGGACAAATCCTTGTGTGCACCTATCCGCTCATTGGTAATTATGGCGTTCCTTCGCCGGACAAATTTGAATCGTCCAAAATACACATCGCAGGACTCGTGGTCTCCGAATACTCCGAGGAGTACTCTCATGCTGATGCGAAGCATTCCCTTGCGGCTTGGCTCAAGATGCACAATATTCCCGCGCTCACCGGCGTCGACACACGTGCCGTCACCAAGAAACTTCGCGAGCGAGGCGTGATGCTCGGCCGCCTCGGCTCGAAAGATTCAGCTCACTTCGAAGATCCGAATCGAGAAAATCTTGTCGCTGCAGTCTCGCCGCGAGAAATTCGCGTATACGGTAAGGGTCCCGTCAAAATTACTCTTGTCGATTGCGGCGCAAAGGAAAACATCGTCCGTTCGCTCGCTCGCCCCGAAATTACGCTTACGCGCGTGCCGTGGGATTATGATTTTACGGACGACGAGTATCATGCGCTTGTCATCTCCAATGGTCCGGGCAATCCGGAGATGTGCGTGCCGACCATCCACCATATCGGCCTCGCGATGCGTCGCGATATTCCCATTCTTGGAGTCTGTCTGGGCAATCAGCTGCTGGCACTCGCTGCCGGCGGCTCTACTTACAAGCTTAAGTATGGTCATCGCTCGCACAATCAGCCCTGCATCGATTTGGTTGGGCGCCCTACCCTGCCTGACAGCCGTGGGCGATGCTACATAACCTCGCAGAATCACGGATTTGCCGTAGACGCCGCCTCGCTCGGCGGTGGGTGGAATGTGTGGTTTGAGAATGCGAACGACGGCTCAGTAGAAGGCATTCGCCACGAGACAAAGCCGTGGCGATCCGTGCAATTCCATCCCGAAGCCTCGCCGGGCCCCACGGACACTGCGTGGATATTTGATGAGTTTCTCGCTGAGATACCTAAACGATCACGACTATGACCTGTTCACACGAAACGACCTAGTTATGTTCTACGTATACATTTTGCAAAGTCAGTCAGATGGAAAGCTATACACTGGCTACACAGCCAATCTGAAGCGTCGTTTCGTAGAACATAACGAACGAAAGAGTTTGGCAACGAAGTCTAGAGCCCCTTTCGATCTTGTGTATTACGAAGCATACAAGTCGCAGGCCGATGCCAAACAGCGCGAGTTTAACCTAAAGCGTTCAGCAGGTGCTCGCACAGCCCTTAAACGCCGATTAATCAATGGCCTGCGACAAGGTCGTTTCGTGTGACAGGTATGAGTAAACCTAAGAAAATTCTTCTGCTCGGCTCGGGTGGTCTCAAAATCGGTCAGGCCGGCGAGTTCGATTATTCCGGCTCACAAGCAATTAAGGCTTTCAAAGAGGAGGGCATCGCGGTCGTGCTGATGAATCCCAATATCGCAACCGTACAGACTGACGAAGAAATCCTGCCTGCCGGCAGGCAGGTGGCCGACACAGTGTACTTCCTGCCGCTCACCATCGAATTCGCCACGAAAGTGAT
>CAYGFN010000002.1:6827-32993 GCA_964349145.1 uncultured Candidatus Saccharibacteria bacterium | reverse complement strand
CCGTCGACGTTTCCGTCACCGTGAAGGTCACGCTGAGCGGCACCGGACCAGAAGTTGGGTTCGCTGAGATTGATGCGTTGACTGCGCCCCCGCAATTTCCGAGAATCTGGTCCGTCGGAGTACACGTCCCACCGGTCCCTGTGCCAGTACCAGTCCCTGTGCCCGTCCCGGTACCCGTACCCGTTCCTGTGCCGGTACCCGGTACGTAGTACGTGCAAGGCCGTGAAAGTTGCGACACGTCGGTAACCGGCGTGTACGTTGTACACCCCTGTGTTGTCGGAAGATTGGTACCGTACGGAGTTCCGCTTCCATACGGAGAACCTCCTCCTGCGGGTCCTGTACCCGTCGTGAGTTTGCCGAGCACAAGCCCGACCGATTGCATCAAGAGACTCACGCCCAACGTATTGAGAAGTGTAGAGCCTGTCCCCCCTACACCAGGGACGGATATTGCTGTGCAGATTTTTGGTCCCGTGCACTTACCTACCACGGTGACACCTGATGAGACATCAACACATCCACAGCCCCTGGCGTTAAGCTGACGACCCCCAGGTGCGCAAGCCTTACCCGTCCAATAAAAACCGCACGAGCATTGAACCTGATATGGGAGACACTGGAGATTAGCTGACTCAGACTTTGCGAGGGCTTCCGCTGCCGAACCTCCGGTGCTTCCCCCACTTCCAGTCCCGAGACTGCCTGGTGCCGGTTCGGGGCCGCCAAACCCCTGACCACCCGTACTCCCCGATGAGGGATTGAGGCGACTGTAGTCTTGTACGGCATTATTTGTCGAAGTGTATTGATTTTGTGGACCATATACATCCGGTGACTGCGGAGAATATGGATTGTACGCAGGAGATTGTGATGGCGATCCAAACCACTGAGACCACAGGGATTGGCTCGGAGTTACGGTTACGCTTGGTGAGACAGTGACTGTTGGTGCATTGTAGATGCTTGTCAGATAATCTGCCGTGCCTTGGCCAGAGAGGTCAGTGGGAATACTCCACGACGGCAGCGCCCCTCCGTTACCTACGGTCTGCACTGTTTGTGTAACCGGCGTACCGCCCCCTAGGTTATTAAAATAATTATAGGAGGGCGACCCTTGAAGTACACAACCGTATCCCTGACAGGGCGCATTCTTGGTAAGCTGTTCGCTGAAGCTGCCGCCTTCTCCCCAATAGGTAGGTTGCGCGCTGGCACTCGTCGGAATGAGCGACACGTTGAAAACGAGAGCGACTGCTAATACTGTCGCTACGAGCCTGCGAGCGTACATGCAAAAATTCTATCACGCTCATGAGAGTACAAAGTGCTCAAGTGCATATTCCATGTCGAAGCCCGCGCGGCGAGCTTCATGCGGCAATTCCGCGAGCCTCGTCACAAGTGTCCGCGCCCGCACATCACGAGGATTTTTGAGCGCCTGCTGTTTCGCCGCCCAAAATAGTACGCCGTGAATGCTCTCGGGAGACTTCCCGCCCGCAATCTCCCGACGATACCCGACCCACAGGTCTTTTTTCTTGCCCTGCTGAAGTGCGTTTGCCAGTCCGAAAATGCTGTCCGATTTTTTTTCTTTTGGCGCATCAAACTTTTCTGATTTCTCCGTGTATTTTTCGATTGTTTTCCGCGTCGCCGCATTCACTTCAGTCGCTACGAGGAAATACACATCCTCGCTTTTCTGCAGGGCTGCGAGCCGACTCACCACCACCTCGAGCATCTCCGGATTTCCGAGCACATTATCGAGCACGACCGCACGCTTCCCTACCGCAAACATGCCGCCGCCTTGCAGAGCCGCATGGAGGTCCGCAAGAGCGTGTGCATCGGTCACGCGTACAAGATTCTGCGCGTATTTCTCTGAAGCTGCATGTACTTTCTCGCGTACCTTCGCCGTATCGGTCCCTGAATAAAAGTAGAGCATGGTTAGGTTCTCTGTATTTTCTGCACAGTACCCCACGTATCGCCCAGAGACATCTCGGCAACAATAGGCACACCGGAGAGACGTGCGGGATCGACGACATCCTCCATAGTCTTTCGTAGTTCGGAGCCAATTTCTTCTGCATCGTTCGCAACGATTTCATAGACAAGCTCGTCGTGCACCTGCATGAGCAGTCGCACTTTGTCTCTCCAGCTTTTTTTCTCGATGAGTGTGTCGGCTTCTATCATCGCGCGTTTGATGATGTCAGCCTGCGTGCCCTGAATCGGCGCATTGACCGCCATGCGCTCCGCCTGTGCGCGCAGATTCGGGAGCGGTGATTTGAACCCCGGAAAGTACCGGCGCCTCCCATAGAGTGTTTCGGTATAGCCCGTGCGCGCAGCACTCGCCTTGGTGTCTTCTATATATCGAGCGAGTCCCGCAAAATTTTTGAAATACTCCTCCAGATACTGTGCTGACTCTTCGCGCGAGACTCCCACACCGAGATTCTGCCTGAGCGCGTTCACTCCCATGCCGTAGAGGATGCCGAAATTAATCACCTTTGCGCGGCGACGCATTTCTTTGTCGACGTCCTCCGGTTGTACTCCAAACACCTGCGCGGCAGTCGCCGCATGTACGTCCTCTCCGCGCTTGAAAATCCCCGTCAGCTTTTCATCGCCCGAGAGTCCCGCCGCAATACGCAATTCAATCTGCGAATAATCGATGGCGACGATTTTAAAACCTTTCGCCGCAACGAAACCATTCCGAATGCGTCGGCCGTATTCAGTCTTAATCGGAATATTCTGTAGATTCGGATCCTGACACGACATGCGTCCTGTCGCAGAACCGGACTGCACGAATTCCGTGCGGAGTCTGCCGTCTTCGCCGACGAGTTTCGGCATTTTCTCTACATAGGTACCGAGAAGCTTCTGCAGCTCTCGGTACTGGAGTACGTCGTCAATAATCGGGTGCTGATCGGTCATTTTCACGAGCTCTTCCTCGCGCGTTGTACGAGCACCGGTCGCGGTCTTCTTCTGGCGCTCCGGTGTGATTTTGAGTTCATCGTAGAGCACGTCACCGAGCTGCTTCGGTGAATTGATATTAAATTCGTGCCCCGCATGGCCAAAAATTCGTGCGGTGATTTTTGATAATTCGGCCGCATACTCTTTCTCAAGAGAGTGCATGTATTTCACATCGAGCTCAATCCCTGTCGCGTTCATCCTATGTACGACCGGAATAAGGGGCTTCTCTATCTCGTTGAATACAGCCTCTAGTTTGCCCGTCTCGCGGAGCTGCTTATAAATACTTTCCTTCGCTGTGTCGAAATCCTCCACTTTTGCAAAATTCAAAATGTCCTGCAGGTTTGGGGCAGTCACATCGCTACGCAGAAGCCATACGGCAAGACCTACTTCCTTGATTTCCGACTCATCCACTACGATGTCTTTTTCGCCCACCGTCTGCACGATCGGCTCGCTCAATTCCAGTACCCCGCGCAATCGCTGACGAATGGAATGAAATTCATACTCCTCGAGGATGGTGCCGATGGTGTCGGCGTATTCTTTCATGAGGTAGTGGCGCGCCGGCATCTTGAAGCCGATGGGAAGATCGGTATGAATCGTCGCGATATCTTTTGAGAATTCCGCTTGACTCTCGTTGTCGGCCACCAATTGCACGTATCTTTTTTGGACACCGGCCTCTGTGGCCACCGCTTCAACTCCTTTTTTACTTATTGCTGCATAGATTTTCGGAAGTCCTCCGTAGGTCGCGATGAGCTTGCTCGCACTGCCGCCGCCGACACCCGGCACGCCAGGGATGTTGTCTGATGTGTCCCCGACGATACCCTTGTAGTCGGTGACGTACTCGGGCCCAAAGCCATATTTCTCGCGCACACTGTCACTATCGTACATGACCGTATCGGTGATACCGGTCCGCATCATAAATACTTTGACACGCGGACCCACCAGCTGGAGCGTATCGCTATCTCCCGTCGCAATAATCGTTTCCACGTCATTTCGCTCGCTCGCCTCTCTCGCAATCGTGCCCAACATGTCGTCTGCCTCGTATCCCGCTTTCTCATATACGGGAATGCCGAAAGCCTCGAAAATGCGCGGCGCATCAATCAGCTGCCTTATCAGTGCTTCATCTATTTCAGCACGCGTCGCCTTGTACGCTTCGAACGCTTCGTGCCGCACTGTCTTCCCCGGCAAGTCGCGCGTCGCCACGATGTAATCGGGCTTCAGCGTGTCCTGAATTTTGAGAAGCATGAGGATGAGACCGTAGAGTGCACCGGTGGGATCGCCATTCGATTTGGAAAATTCGGGGAGCGCGTGGTATGCGCGGTGCAAAATCGCATGCGAATCGAGTAGCACGAGTCGCGCGGGTTTCTCGCCCGATGATTTCGCGTCTGTCGCTTTTGTTTTTTTAGTTATCTTTTTCGCCATAGTCTATGGTGCGTGTGTCTTCGTCGATGAACGTAAGCATGATGCGATGCGCGGATTCAGGAATCAGCTCCGCGACTCGCTCGGGCCATTCAATGAGAATGAGATTGTCTGCATCCTCCAAAAGCTCTTGCCAGCCGAGTGCCTCAAGCTCTTGCGCACTTTTCAACCGATACGCGTCGATGTGGATGAGCCGTGCGAATGCGGCGTCTGCTATCGGACTTGCCCCGTGAGAGCGCGAAGCGTCTCTAATGGGGTAGATTTTCTCGATGACAAATGTCGGACTCGCGACCTGTTCTTGGATGCCAAAATGCGCTGCGACAGCTTGGGTGAACGTCGTCTTGCCCGCCCCGAGATTCCCTGAGAGCGCGATGACGGTCGCCTTCTCCCCACGCGCCAACAGAGAGGCAAAGCGTGTGGCTTCTGCATTAAATTCGTCGAGGCTCGCCGTCTGCATGAAGACAGCATAGCAAAACCTTGCATGTTTAGAGTTTTCGAAGCTTTTCGTTCTCTTCTCTCCAGCGATTCGCCGATGCAGAAATTTCAGCAGGAGTGCGGCCCGTATGCATCTCTGCCGTCGGAGATGCTACCTCTCTTACGTTTTCGGCGCGCTTCTTGAGAGCCGCTTCAACTGCGTGCTTATCAACATCTGGGATTTTTCTGAGCTGTTGTGCAAACGTAAACTCATCGCTCGCCTGGAGAGTGCCCGCTGCCTCCCGAATCGCCGTCTCCAGCGCAACACCATCGCGCAAGTGACGTTCCTTGACGCTATTCACTGCCGCGTTTATGCGCTGGTCGCGCTCTCGTCGCCAATCTTCTTGCCGAGGCGCTCGAAGTGAAGGTGCCTGGGCGGCCGCGGCCGGCGCAACGGCTATAGATCGTAAATTGAGCGAGGCTTTATCAAAGTCATCCCAGATGTGCTCGAGAACGATGGCCGGCGGGGCATTTTTTATCTCTGTGACGATGCGATCTCTAAGCACTGGCCACACATTCTCTACACTTCCCGTCACGGCCTCACGCAGTGCGTCTTTCGTCGCAGCAAAATTCAAATCGCTTGGATCATACGTGTAGGCCTGGCTGAATTTGAAAAGCGCGCGCATGACCTCGAGTTCTTCGGGTTGCGCCTGGGCACGCTCAGGAGTCGCGGCGGAAGGAGTGTCTGTTTCCTCATCGGAAGTCTCTCCATCTTCGATGTCACGGCTGAATTCCGGGAACCCCGGAAGCGGCGGCGTATCCGGCTCCATGTGCTGTCTATCGCGCTCATCCTTAATGGCCTCGTGCTCTCTTAATTTAACGACCTCCCCAGCAGCATTTCTATACCACATTTCACCCGCACTGTTTAACTTTAGCTGTACTTTCTCCGGTGGAGTGGTGGGTAGCTCGGGCGTCAACACCGATGCGTCTTCGTGTCCCGCTCCTGCGGCTTTTTCGTACGTATCAAAGGACTCTCCGGTTGTCTTACTTTTGAAACGGGGACGAGGCTCACCTTCGGTCATGCGTAAACTTTATCACGCTAAATTACTTCATCATTCAAAACGAATAAAAAATAAAGAGCGGGCAACAAGTGCCCGCTCTCAATCAATGTTCAGTGTCGCGTTACTTACGCGGCGATCTTGTGCGGTGACGCGCCGGGCACGTAGACGTTCGAGGCGAGCCTGGTGAAGGTCTTCTCGAAATCTTCGGTCGGTACGTACAGCTTGTCCTTGTCGGGAACGACGCCGCCCGGAGCGCGAAGCAGGAGGAATTGGTCCGCATGCTTCACCAGCACGGCCTCGGAACTCTTCGCCGAGTACTTCACCTTCCAGAGCCTGACGCTCCAGAGGACGAAGCCACCGACGACCAGGAACGGGATCTCGGCGACGAGCTCCGCGCTACCCTCGGTCCCGGACGTGATGTCCGTCTCGAAGGCGGTCAGTTCGTGGATCTTGTCCGAGACCATCGCCTTCTCGGCTTTGGTCTGGCGCTTCTTCTTGCTCGAAGCGTCGACCAGCACTGCGCCGCCGGAATATTCGACGGAGCCGTGAGTCTTGAACTTGCCCGCGTTGATCAGCTGCATGGTGCGATTCACATCGCCCGTGTAGCCGGTCCAGATCTCGAAGTAGACGACGTCGGACTCGGTCTTCTTGTTGAAGGGCACCGCGCGGCACGAGCCGTCGGGCATCTTCTGGATCGAGACCTTGTCCGCGAACAGGCGAACCTGATCTTTGCCCAACTTGTCCTTGTAGTGGAACGGGCGGATCGGGATCGTCTTCTCGTCATCGGACGCGACTGCGGGCAGAATGACGCCGCCCTGGGAGAGCTTGAAGCCCTGCCCGAAGCCTTCGGCATTGTGCTCGCCCGGGCCGACCGCGAGACCGGCAGCGAATTGCTCCTGCGCGAGTTCGAGGGCCGTCGAAGAGTACCGTGCGCTCTTGAGCACGATACGATCGTCGGTTCGATCCTCGATCTTGTGGGGCTTCCTGCCTGGCATGACGCGGAAGTAGTTGGTGGGCTCGTAGTGTCGGCGGCGATTCGGAGTTGCGTCGGACATTGCTCTCTCCAGCGATTCAATTCAAGTTGTGGCCAAAGGCCGGGTCTAGAGCGACACAATAAGTACGCTGTATGCTCTCCGTAGATTGTATCACGATTACGTTGAATGTCAATAGATGGCCTCGTTGGGCCTCTATTGCGCCATTTTTAGGGTGAAATCCCGCCCTTTCTTAGTACAATTCTCTCTATGCACTACGTGTATATACTTCGTGGTCGCATGCATCATACGCTCTATATCGGAGTGACAGCTGACTTGCGCAGACGAATCGCTGAGCATAATGCGGGTAAATCGACATACACGAGCAGATCTAAAAAGTGGACGCTCGTGTATTACGAGGCCTACGCAAGCAGAGACGACGCCGCTGCACGAGAGAAAGCACTCAAGAAATTTGGTTCTGCATACGGCCAGCTGAAGAAGCGGATAAAGGGGTCTGTCGCATATTGAAAGAGCGGGATAGAATAGGCCCATGATTGTCCCGTTCAACGACAAGAAGAGCGACGAGCGACTGCACGAGCTTCGTGCCAAGGAAGAAGAGCAGCTCGCCCAAATGCTCTCGGCAAAGTACGGTGTCGACTACGCAGATCTCACTTCGAAAGCGATTAATTCCGACGCGCTTCGTCTCGTCCCCGAAGCTGAAGCGCGCGCTGCGGAAATCGCAGCGTTTAATAAGGTCAACAAACAAATCTGGGTCGCCATGCGCGCGCCGGAGCGACCGGATTCGCTGCAGGTCATCGAGCACATCGAAAAGCTCGGGTATTCGACGCGCCGATTCATGGTCTCTACCCTCTCGCTCCAGCACGCGTGGGATCGATACAAAGATATTTCGTACGCGACCGAGACGGCCGCGGGCGTGCTCACGCTCTCCAACAACGCCATCCAAGACATGCTCGGCAAATTGAAATCGCTGGCAGACGTGAAGACCGAGGTGCTCTCACATGCAGGCTCCAAAGACACGCATCGCATCTCGCGTGTACTCGAAATCATCATGGCGGGTGCACTCTCGCTCGGCGCATCCGACGTGCACTTGGAGCCGGAAGAGGCGGGTGTGCGCATGCGCTATCGACTCGATGGCGTACTTGTCGAGACGCTTATGTTCGACGCACCGACCTACGTACTTATTTCGAGCCGTTTGAAATTGCTTGCGGGCTTGAAACTCAACGTGAAAAACGCGGCGCAGGACGGCCGCTTCTCTATCGTGGTCGGTGGGAAAGAGATTGAAATCCGTCTCTCTGTCCTTCCTGCCGGCTATGCAGAGACCATTGTCATGCGCGTGCTCGATCCCTCGACCATCGCGCTTCCGATGGACCAGCTCGGCTTCGATAAATACCTGATGGAGATTTTCAATCACGAAGTCGCGAAGCCAAACGGCATGATTCTCAACACAGGTCCTACGGGAAGCGGTAAGACGACCACGCTCTACGCATTTCTCCGCGCCGTCCACAATCCCGGTATCAAAATTGTCACCATCGAAGACCCGATTGAATATCACCTCCCCGGCATCGTGCAGACGCAGGTCTCGAAGGACTATTCATTTGCGCAGGGCCTTCGCTCCACACTCCGCCAAGATCCGGATGTCATCATGGTCGGTGAAATCCGCGACGGCGAGGTCGCAACGACCGCCGTGCAAGCGTCGCTCACGGGCCACCTCGTATTCTCGACGCTCCACACGAATGACGCGGCCGGCACTTTCCCTCGCCTCGTCGATATGGGTGTCAACGCCGATATTCTCGGCGCCGCCGTCACACTTGCGATGGCGCAACGTCTGGTGCGCAAGCTCTGCCCGCAGTGCCGCGAATCACATGTCATCGATGGCGCTACCCGCACTGTTATGGACAAGCTGCTCAAAAATATTCCTCACGCGGATGGCTTGCCAGCAAATGCAGACACCATGTGGCTGCCGAAAGGATGCGAGAAGTGCGGCGGTATCGGATACAAAGGACGCGTCGCTATCGTGGAAGTGATTCTGATGGACCGCGAGATAGAAGATTGCGTACGCCACTCCTCGAGCGAGCGCGATATTTGGAAAGCTGCCAAGCATCAGGGTATCCGACGCATGGCGCAGGATGGTGCCGTGAAAGTGTTGCAAGGAGTGACGTCGTTTGATGAGCTTTCACGTGTCGTCGACCTCACCGACGAAGTCATGCTCGAGACTATCGCGTAATATGGGAGAGGTATTCAAATTTCCCAATGCTCAGAGGCCCGAGGGTCGTCGAAAAGACATCCCAGTAAATGCATCCGAAATACCGGCTTCGGAAGTTCACCGGTTTCCTGAGCGTGCCCCGACGTCGCCGATGGAGAAGTTGATCAAACTGCGACAATATGTAGCGCGGCACGATGCGGGCCAACGAGATTACGAGGAGCAAGATCCGCGTCCAAAAATCGTACGCACCCTGCACCGATTGACGATTGGGCCCACAAAAAAAATTCAGCCACAACACATGGCGAAACTCTCAGACGATACGCTCCTGACCATCGCGGAGCAAATTTTCGAAGCTGGCGAAGGCTATTGGGAACAATCAATCGATCAAATTCGCGCGATCGACGACGTGCTCACTGAACGCAAAAGTGAACGTGAAAACATTACGCCCCGTGAGGAATAACGTATCGAAAAGTTAAACCACAAAACCGCCTTGCGGGCGGTTGGTGTAGTGATAGTCTGCGAGAGGAATTGGCTTGTCCTGCGAAGCCTCGTGCGAAGCAGGGAGGTGCACAATTTCGGGTAATCCTTTCGTGGGAAAGTTGCAACTGGGATCTAAGGATGGAGACAGTGGTCGTACCGTATAGATAAGTACCGTCATCGTCCTCGATAAAGTCGCGATTACCCGAAGCTGCGCGCCTCCTCGACCTTCGAAGTTTTAACGAAGTAGGTTGCGAAGCAGGGTAAAGTTGAATCCTCCTTCGCTAAAGCTACGGAGGACTAAAGAAAGCGGATGATTTCCGCTTCTAATTGATAGTGTAGCATCTTATAAACAATTGTCAAGTAGCCTTATCGCCTCTCTACGGAGAGCCGACAAGCCCTGTATGACCAGCCCTGTAGCCGAAAAAAGTCCGCGCAGCCTTGATAGTGCGCTGCGCCCTACTGATTGGACCGATTACATCGGCCAACCTTCTATTAAAGAGAATCTCCGCATCCTCCTCACAGCTGCAAAGGGCCGCAATCACCAGCCCGAGCACGTGCTTCTCTACGGGCCACCGGGTCTCGGCAAGACCACACTCGCCCACCTCATCGCCAAAGAGCTCGGCGCCAACCTCCGCTCGACCTCCGGACCCGCGATTGAGCGCGTGGGAGACCTCGCCGCCATACTCACGAACCTCTCACCGGGCGACGTACTATTTATAGATGAGATACACCGCCTCAATCGCACCATCGAGGAAGTGCTCTACCCCGCCATGGAGGCGGGCGTGCTCGACATCGTGATCGGCAAGGGACCGAGCGCACGCACGGTGCAACTGGAGCTGCCACCATTTACACTCATCGCCGCGACAACGCGCGTCTCCATGCTCTCTGCGCCACTTCGTTCGCGATTTTCGGGTGGAACATTTCGCTTGCAGTACTACACCGTGGATGAAATCGCAGAAATTCTTCGTCGCTCGGCGCAGATACTCGGCATCAGTGTCGACAAAGAATCGCTGGGCGAAATATCCCGTCGAAGCCGGGCGACACCACGCACCGCGAATTATTTATTGAAACGTGCGCGCGATTTCGCCGAAGTAAACAGTGAGGCGCTTGATGTGAAGACGGTAAAGAAGGCGCTCGCACTCCTCGAGATTGACGAAGCAGGGCTCAATCAAATTGACCGAGACATCTTGCTCGTCCTCATCGAGAAATTTAACGGCGGCCCGGTCGGCCTGAAGACAATCGCCGCATCACTCTCCGAAGAAGAGGCGACGATTGAAGAAGTACACGAGCCGTACCTCATGCAAATGGACTTGCTCGAACGCACTCCACGCGGCCGCACCGTCACGAAGAAAGGCTACGCCCACCTCGGCGCGGATCTTCCGAAAAATCAGCAATCTCTTCTCTAAAGTTGACAGCCTGCGCGTACTCTGCGATGGTACTTTGGGCCTATTTTGGGAGGGACGAATGAGTACAGATAAGGGAGTCCTCAGCGTCTTCTTCCACGAAGACACTGACTATGCGCGCATCATCGGGCAGCTGCTCGGCCGTACGCCCACGTACACGCCGGCGCGGTTCAAAGGGTTCAGCTTCTGCCTGCAGGAGCTCGATGAGATGCCGCGCAAAATCCACGACGTGCTCGCCACAAAGTGGCCGCCGAATTTCCGCAGCTACGTGCTGGTCCGGCTGCCGAAGCACGAGGCATTCGGCAGGATTATCGACGTGACGCCCAAGGAAATGCAGATTCTCGACGCGTGGTACCTGACCGACCTGCATTGGCACAATCGGGTCAAGGTCGGGACACATCGGTTCGCCAATGGGGAGCGTCGCTCCGTCAGCGCCCACGTGCTGGGGGAACGCCAATCATGCGGACCGATCATCCCGTCGCGCGACCAAGAGCAGGGTCTCCCGTTTCTAAACCAGTATGGACTTTCGACCGTACTGGCCTGCCAACTCCGCGAACACATGCTCAAGGTCCTCGCACCTATGCAGTAGTTCGAGACACCTCGTACGGTGCGCGAAATTCTTCCGGGTCCGCCTCGCGCGGGCCCGTTCTTTTTTATGCGACGTCTTGTCTCGCGAGCATCACCTGCGCTTCGTCGGTGGAAACGGGCTTGCCCATTACAAAGAGGCGCACGATTCCCCATGCGGCCACCCAGTACACAATCATCGCGAGAAGAGTCGTCCACTCAAAGATGCTGCCGGACACCTGCGTCGAATTCACAACGTAGAGAAACGGGGCCGCAAACGGATAGCTGACGGTGTAGATGAAGCTGGTAAACCCCGCTTCCGGATTCGCGGCCATGAGCTTGAGCACGAACCGAAAAAGGAGGAGCACTTCGACGGCATAAAAGATGTACCAGACAATCTGCGTGCCGCGATAGAGCGGCTTTGATGCGTTATCCATAAAATTTGCTAGCGGTTATCCGCCAAGCGTACGCTTCGCTCATGAAGATGTGCGGAAGACGACACGACCCCTGTGCTCTCGGGCAGTGGGGATAAAAAATATTTTCACTCAAACGTGCCATACAATGACGACAACGCACGGTATGCAAAAGCACCGCTTTCGCGGTGCTTTTGTTTTCGAAGATTATGGGGCGATGATTCTGTGCTTCTCGGATTGATATGATCTCCCCGTCTCGCACTTCTCACCGCAGTGTTCTCCTCGACGATTCCGACACTGTCGCCTCTTGCCGAAGTAAGAAGCTAGCTCCTCGGAATTGCCTTCGCGGCTTGCCGGTCTTGCGGCCGGTAGACCTTCGATGGCGCTGACGCACGGTAAGGCGGTCAGTCGTTACATTTTACGAGTGCGATTGTTTACGCGATTCGCTGCAAAGCGCCGAATCAGGGGATATGTATGTGTATATCGAGTGCACAACAGGGTGCAAAAGCCTGTGCACAACTCCCTGCTTGTCGCCCCGCCTGTATGCGCTTTACTACTGAGAGGACAGGAGTAGTCCTGAAGTCGCAACGAAGGGAGCGTACGATGACCTACGGTTTCCGACCCCCTCTGCCCGTCGAGACGAAAGTCGATTTCCATCCGGATCTGTTTGTCGATCCCGGCAAATACATCGCGGTGTCGACCAACATTCGCTGGCGCAAGCTGAGCGACAGTCCGCTCATGGCGCGGGAGTTCATCTGGCAATGCCACGACGTCGCACCGAGCTTCGACCGCGTGATGAAGTACATCGAACATTGGATGAATCTCCAGTGCACGATCGACCACATCACGATCGGCAAGTACGCGTTCGAAGAGCCGGACCCGCGGAGCCTCTTCGACATGTCCGCCCTCTCGGCTCGCGAGTACGACCGGCTCACGTTGGACGGCAAGTCGCGCAACAAAAAGACGGTGGCCGTCATCCCCTCCGGCGGTCGCATCATTTACCTCCACTGACCCGCGCTGAAGCGCGAGAACAGCAAGAAGTCCGTCGGCGGCCATATGTGGCCGCCGAACTGTTTTGTTTTTTGCAGAAGCCGTGTATGGTGCGGCTCGGAGCATCGTTTCCCGAGCGCCAGAAGTACGTTGTGGCGGTGATACAGGTCACCGACTCATCATCCTGAGCGCTCGGCCTCCCGGCCCCTCATTGGCTTCGCCTGTCTCTAGCCCGAGGGTTTCTGGGAAGTCGCCACGGTCCCCTCGCGGACCGTGGCGTGCTTCTTTTTTACACAGAACACGGGAGTTATTTGTGCTCAGCGCAGTTGCCTTTGCAAAACATCGCGCCACAGCGGTGGCACTCCATCGGCCAGAGCGAATACCGTCCGCCACCGGTAAACATAAGGCCGAGAGATGCGAAGAGAAGTGCGAGCTCCAGCTCATGCGGTGCGTATCCGGTCGCGAAACCGCCGGTCGCGAAGAATGCGACAAACATCGTAATCGCGAAGAGTTTTGCGAAGACGCGGGTGCACACCCCGAGAATGAGCGCCGCGCCGCCGATGACTTCGAGCCATGCGACAAACGTCGCCGCAAATACCGGAAAGCCGAGCCCGACAAACATGCCCTCCACTATGTCCATGTTATTGACCTTCATCCACCCGTGGGCGAAGAAGACCATACCGACCGCAAGGCGGATAAAAAGGAGGCCGAGTGAGCGATTCATCGCCCAGCGACTGTACTTAGTGATCATGTCCATCATAGTGATGAATCTTCATTAATGAGGGTAATGTACCTAGTATACTCTAGGCAGTCCTCCTCCCTCGAAGGGAGATCCCCACACCACTGAGCTTTGAGCTAGGCTGGCAGCAGTTGAGGACCTGCTCCAGACGTGTTGGCTCACTGCTTGGTGTCACCCGGAGTGCGAACATCTCGCACGACATCCGGGAGGACCCTTCGGCCCCGTCGGCCGCAGGGTTTCTCCTCTCGCAGACGCTCGTTGCGAGAGTCGCACTTATCAATACAATGCGCGTATGTCCGGTCACAATAAGTGGTCTCAAATCAAACACAAGAAGGGTGCATCCGATGCCGCCAAGTCGAAGCTGTGGAGCAAGATTGCAAAGCGTATTATCGTCGAGAGCAAGATTTCCAACGGTGACGTCACCTCCCCCACGCTGCGCACATGGATCGAGAAGGCGAAAGAAGCAAACATGCCGAAGGATAATATTGAGCGCGCCGTGAAGAAGGGCGTCGCGAATGATGCGGAGGCACTGGAGAGCATTATCTATGAGACGTACGGCCCGGGCGGCGCAGCGATTTTAATACAGACGCTCACCGACAGCAGGAATCGGACCGCACAAGAAATCAAACACCTCTTGAGCGAGCACGGGTGCGAGCTCGCCTCACCGGGGTCGGCTGCGTGGGCGTTTACGAAGGCGGGCAACTCCTATGAGGCTTCGACAACAGTCGCATTGTCCGATGAGGACAACGAAAAGCTTGTGAGGGTATTGGAAATTATCGACGCGCACGACGACGTCGAGGATGTCTACACCAACGCCGCGTGAGCGGAGCCGGGCGGCACCCACAGGGTGCCGCCTTCCGTTTTATGAGTGCGATATACTAAAGACATGGCAGCAAACGTCTGCGAGAACTGCGCGAAGCCGCTAGAGACGGGCACCTCTATCGTTTTCACACCGACTAGTGGGGAGCCGCAAGAAAAACACTTGTGCATTTCATGTTTCGAGAAATTTGGTGAAAAAGATGAGCATCAATAGTATGCGCGTACTTGCAATAGACCCGGGCTACGGCCGCTGCGGGATTGCAGTACTAGAGCGCACTGGATCGCACGATACGCTGATCGATTCCACCTGTATCGAGACAGCGACGGGTCTCGATTTTACTGATCGGCTCCGGACAATTGTCGAGGGAGTCGAATCAATGCTTACACGCCACGCCCCACACACGCTCGCGCTCGAAAAACTCTACTTCAAAGCAAATCGGACGACAGCGATGCGCGTGGCAGAGGTCCGTGGTGCCATCCTCTCCTCAGCGGCAGCCGCAGGACTCGATATCTTTGAGTACGGTCCGGGTGAAGTGAAGGTGGCGGTCGCGGGCGATGGCCGTGCCGACAAGAAACAAATTGCTCGCATGATTCATATGCTGGTAAAAATCGACCGCCCGATACGTCTTGATGACGAGTACGATGCGATTGCCATCGGACTTACACACCTCGCCCGCTCGCGGACGTACCTGCCGGCACTTCGCGAGAAAATCTAATTAGGCTACAATTGCACCACGTATGATATTTTCCCGTCGCGCGAAGGGAGCCTCCCCTCGCTTTTTCGGCAGACTGCCCGAATGGATTCGTCTCCCCGCTATGGCGCTCGTCGCGCTTGTTCTTTTTGCCATTGGTTTCGCCATCCTGTGGGCTGCACTCGTCCCGATTCCCTCAATTTCGAATTTCGAAAGCCGCGCTGTCGCTCAGTCGACTAAAATTTACGACCGCACCGGCCAAATCGTGCTCTACGACGTTCACGGTACGGTCCGACGCACCTCCGTCCCGCTCGAAGAGATTTCTCCCTACATACAGAAGGCAACGATTGCCATTGAGGATGCGAGCTTCTACGAACACTTCGGATTCCGCCCGCTCGCATTTCTGCGAGCCATGTGGATCAATTTCACGACAGGCGATTTGCTTGGCCAAGGGGGCTCGACCATCACGCAGCAGGTCGTGAAAAACGCGCTTCTCACGCAGGACAAAAAAATCACTCGCAAGCTGAAGGAAATCATTCTCGCGATTCGTCTCGAACGCATCTACTCCAAGGAGCAGATCCTTAATACTTACCTCAACGAAAATCCGTACGGCGGAACCATTTACGGCGTCCAGGAAGCATCGCAATATTTCTTCGGTGTGGACGCGAAAGACGTGGGTCTCGCGCAAGCCGCGTATCTTGCCGCGCTTCCGCAAGCGCCAACGCGTTACTCACCCTACGGCAACAATCGTGCGCTCCTCGAGCGACGTAAGGATGCGGTGCTCGATAAAATGCTCGAGCACAGCCTCATCACAAAGGACGAGCACACTGCCGCGAAAGCAGAGGTCGTCGTGTTTAACGATGCCAAAGAGGCCGGAATCAAGGCACCTCACTTTGTCTTTTTTGTGCGTGAGTACTTGGAACAAAAGTATGGTGTCGATGCGGTGTACCGAGACGGACTCAACGTGGTGACGACCCTCGACTACGAGCTCCAGATAGAAGCGGAGAAAACGGTCGAAAAATTTTCACCGGCGATGCTCAAAAACTTCCGCGCATCCAATCAGGGGCTCGTCGCAATCGAGCCCGCAAGCGGGCAGATACTTACGATGGTCGGCTCGAAAGGTTACTTCGATGAGTCGATTGACGGCAAAGTGAACGTCGTCATCGCAAGCCGCCAACCGGGATCTTCGTTTAAGCCGTTCGTCTACGCGACAGCTTTTATGAAGGGCTACACCCCTGACACGGTCGTTTTCGATCTCCCGACGCAATTCTCGACGCGATGCTCTCCAAGCGACAACCTCAACGACACGCCGCCATGCTACTCGCCATCAAATTATGACGGCACGTTTAAGGGTCCTATCAAGCTTCGCGACGCGCTCGCCATTTCAGAGAACGTCCCGGCGGTAAAGACACTCTATCTCGCCGGCATCGATGATTCTATTCAGGTGGCACGATCGCTCGGCATCACTTCACTGGGCGACGCGTCACAATACGGTCTCTCGCTCGTCCTCGGCGGCGGCAACGTAAACCTGCTCGAGATGACAGGAGCCTACGCAGTATTCGCCAACGACGGTGTGCGCAACTCGCCGGTCGCACTGCTTCGAGTGACGGACAAAGACGGCAGCGTTCTCGAATCTTTCGAGAGCAAGTCTGAGCGCGTCTTGGATACGGAAATCGCTCGTCTTATCAACGACGTGCTCTCCGACAACGTCGCACGCACGCCGGAATTTGGTGCCAACTCGCCGCTCAACTTTCCCGGCTACAACGTTGCAGACAAGACAGGTACCACCAACGATTTCCGAGACGTGTGGATCATCGGCTACACACCCGGTATTTCAGTGGGTGCCTGGGCAGGCAACAACGACAATTCCCCCATGGAGCGTCGCATTGCCGCATTTATCATCGCGCCGATGTGGCATGAGTTCGTCGTAAAAGCGCTCGAAAAATATCCGTCCGATGATTTCGTCCCACCCGCCCCGGAACCAGACCTTGCATCGCTCCCCCCTACTTTGCGCGGAGAATGGAATGCGAACCCGTCGGGAGGTGTGCACGACATTCTCCACTGGGTGAATAAGGCCAACCCACGAGGCGGAGCGCCCACTACTCCATGGACAGATTCTCAGTACGCTCATTGGGAGTTCCCCGTACAACTGTGGGCACAGGGGCAAAATTTCAATGGAACACAGCCGACGACAACACCGGGAAGCGTTGCGGGCTTTCATATCCTCGCACCCCAGCAAGGAGCCCTACTTGTCTCAGGCGTACCGATTGCCGTCGTTGCGCAGCATGCGACACCGCAAACAGTTCAGAGTGTTTCTTACACTCTGAATGGCATGGCGATTGGCTCATCGAACCAGCCACCGTACAGCGTTATATTTACACCTATCATGCGCGGTCCCGCGACACTCCACGCAATCGCACAAACTTCCGGCGGTGTTGAAACGGCTCAAATCACCGTTACCGTCCAGTAGCCCCTATCGGTTGAGTGGCATGACGAGGTAGCGAAATGACGTGTCCGATGCCCCATGGACGACCAGCGGCTTTCCTGCACCAGCAAAAGCGAGCACGATGGAATCGGAGTCAATCGAGCTCAAGCAATCGGCAAGGTATCCGATATGAAAATTAATATCGAGATCCTCTCCGGAGAGAGCACCATCGATAGAGTCTGACATTTCGCCCACGTCATTTGAGCGCGCCGTCGCCGTAAAAATCTTTTTCTTTGGGTACACATGCAGTCCCACGTGCATATCCTGCCCTGAAAACACGCGTGCCTTGCGGAGCATTTCCGCAAAATCGCTCTTGAGCACCGTGGCTTCTGTGGACGAGCTTTTGGGGATAATTTCTTTGTAGTTCGGGAATTGCGCGTCGACTACGCGAGAAGAAAATCGCGTACCATCACCCACAAGTGTGAGCTGCGCATCTTCAATCGAGAGGGCGACGGTGTCCCCTCCCAGTCGCTCCAGAATATGTACCAGCTCGAGCACGTGTTTGAGCGGAATTAAAAGCTCGCCATCGAGCTTTGCTCCCGTGTCGGCGATTGTTTTCTCAGCGAGACGAAACGAGTCCGTTGCGACGGACGTAAGCACTCCGTTTTTGACCACTAAAAAGACGGAACCGAGATCAGGGCGAATCATGGACGGCGAGGCAGCGTATGAGACGGCCTGTAATCCGCGCAATATGCCCGTACGTTCGATTTTAATCGCCTTACCCGTGCCAGGTGCCGGTAGTGTGGGAAATTCTTCGTGAGGGACCGATTTGATAAGTGTTTTTGTGCCGCGAGATTCGACGAGTAAATTATTATCCTCAGTCGTAAACGTAATCTTGTCTGCCATGATTGAGCGTAGCGTCTGCGAAAGCACTGAGGCGGGCACGGCTACCATCCCTTTCTCTGAAATCTCAATAGCAACACTAATATCCACTCCCGCTTCAAGGTTTGTTGCTCGTACAGAGAGTTGCGAGCCCGCATCAAACACAACACACGAGAGTACGGGGAGAGATTCTTTTTTCCCCGTGATTCTTTCGCAGGTGAGTACTGCATTCAAAATCGAATCTTTTGTCGTTGTGAATTTCATAGGACTAAAGAAAATATTTTTTAAAAAGAATCTATTATTACTACTAGTGGTGTGGATAGTGTGGATACTCTCGATATATGGCTCGGGGACTCACTTTTTTAACCTGTTCGGATATGTGGAGAAGTCGTGCGCGAAATGATTGTATGGGTGTGGAGAGTCCGGCTACTCCTTTCTCCCCAACACTCTCCCTATTCATGTACCGTCCGCTACTCCCGCGCTGTCCACGCGTTGTGCACACTGCGAGCGTAGAGTTATACACCATAGGAGTCCGATTATGCGTGGATGAGCGCACGAATATGATCAAGCTCCTGCTCAAGCGTGTTTGAATTCTTGACCTCCTCTTTAATTTTCTCGCAGGAGTGAATTACTGTCGTGTGGTCGCGGCCGCCGAGCTTCTCGCCTATCGAAGGGTAAGAAACAGCGAATTCTTCGCGGAGGATATACATGATAATTTGTCGCGGCTTTACCACTTCCTTCTTTCGCGTCTTTTCGTAAATTGATTTTTCCGGCACTTCATAATATTGCGCGATTCGGCGCACCACCTCATCGATCGAAACTCCCCTATTCGGCTTTACGTTGTGCTTTATGAGAGCGCGAACATCCGCAAGTGAGATAGTCTTACCTTTGAGCTGCGATTTGCAGACAATCATGTTGAGTACACCCTCGAGTTCGCGGATGTTGCCGCGTACGGACTCGGCGATGTAGGTTGTAATATCATCGGGAATTGAAAACCCGTGGCTTTCAAGCTTTGCGCGGATAATGGCGAGTCGGGACTCTACATCGGGCTCGGGAATTTCTGCAATGAGACCCGCCTGGAAGCGACCCTTGAGGCGATCTTCGAAGCCGGGGAGAAGCATCGGGTGCTTATCCGACGAGAAAATAATCTGCTTGTTATTATCTCGAAGCGCGTTGAAGAGGTGGAAGAGCTCCTCCTGGGTCTTCTCGGTATTCGCGATGAACTGAATGTCGTCCATGATGAGGACATCGTACTGACGGTACTGGTCTTTGAAATTGTTGGCGTGTCCGGCGCGGACGGCGTTGATGTAATCAATTGCAAAGCGTTCCGAGGTCACATAGAGAACTTTTTTGTTGGCGTGCGACTTCTTGAAGTAGTTGCCGACCGCTTGTATGAGGTGCGTTTTCCCATGCCCCGTCTGACCGTAGATAAAAAGCGGATTATAGGTGAGGCCCGGGCGTTCCAAGACCGCTTTCGCCGCAGCATGGGCGAGCTCATTGAAGGGGCCGACCACAAAGGTCTCAAACGTGTAGCGCGGATTCAGATTGTCGCGCTTGTCGATGTAGAGTGCCGAGAGATCAAAGGATGCGTTTTCCTGTGGCTCACGTACGCGGGTCCGGCGCTCGTCCTTCGGTTGAGTACGGTGAACGACGTATTCGACGGTCCTAATTGAGGGGTCGAGTGAGCGGAGCGCCTTCAAGATGAGCTTGTGGTGCTTCTCCATCAGCCATTCCTTCACTATTTTTGAAGGGACGGCGACCTGCACCACGCCCCCTTCGAAGTGCGCGATGTCCGTGTTTTTAAACCATGTGCGGAAAGATGCCTGTGAAGTACCGAGTTCTATTTGGACGAGCGCATTCTGCCATAGTTCTCGATTACTGGTCATAGAATGGAATGCGCTGTGTGAAGCTTGGTCATTATACGCGTCCTCGTCCTCGTGGGAAGCGATGGCAGCGACGAGGTGCTCTGTTCATATCGTGGGGATTACGCGGGGATAACTTTTTTGAGCGACGTTCGACGAGTTTCGCACATTTTCTCGGATACGGGGTACGCATGTTCAGCGTGTTCTTGCTTTTACCCTCTCACGGGGTATAGTGCTGCGCATGCGAAGAACCTATCAGCCGAAAAAGCGGAAGCGAGCGCGAGCGCACGGCTTCCTCGGACGCACCCGTACCGTGGGTGGTCGCAAGATGCTTCAGCGCCGTCGCCGCAAGGGCCGCGCCAGTCTTTCGGTATAGTTGAGGGTATGCCTCAAAAATATCGGCTCACTATTGCCGATTTGAAAACCTTCCGACCCGATCGGAGGCTTTCTTCTACGTACTTTTCTCTGGCTGTCGCGCGAGCGTCGCGTGCGGGAGTCGCATGCGTCGTGTCCAAGAAAGTTTCTGTGCGCGCCGTAGATCGCAATCGCATAAAGCGCCGATTGCGCGCGACGCTGCTCCCCCACCTATCCCGCCTGCCGCCGGCATCGTATGTCTGGTACGCAAAGAAGGAAGCGGCCACCGCGGCATACGCAGAAGTCGCTCGTGATGTCGAGAAGCTTCTCGCGCGCGTCGCTTGATGTGCGGGAGGCGCTCTGTATACTTGACCCACCATGATTGGAAACATCTTTGACACGATAGTGTATTTCCCGATTTACAACGCGCTCGTTTACTTTGTAGACATTATCCCGGGGCACGATATTGGGATTGCCGTCATCCTCGTCACGATTCTTGTACGGATCGTGCTCTACCCGGTAGCGAAACGAGCGATTGCATCGCAGATGGCAATGAAAAAAGTGGCACCGGAAATCGAGGAGCTCAAAAAGAAGCACAAAGAAAAGCCGGAGGAGCAGGCGAAGGCAATCTTTGCTCTCTACAAAGAGCGCGGCATCAAGCCGTTCTCGGGCTTCTTGATGTTGCTCATACAGATTCCCATTCTCCTCGGCCTGTACTGGGTCTTCGCCCTCGGCGGGTTTCCGGAGGTCAATGCGAGTTACCTATACTCGTTTGTGCCACAGCCGGCGACGGTGAACATGCAATTCCTCGGCCTCATCGACATGCAGAAGATGTCGATTGTGCTCGCCGTACTTGCGACCATCACACAGTTTGTCTATACGCGGCTTTCGATGGGACCGCGGGGCTCTGCAACACCTATGGAGAGCGTCGAATCTTCCTTCTCGAAGGACATGGCGAAGAGTTTCGATATTCAGGCTCGGTATGTGCTCCCGCTCATCGTCGGTGTTATCGGCCTCACCCTCCCCGCCGTGGTACCGCTCTATATGATGACGGCGAACATCTTTATGATCGGACAAGAGATGCTCAGTGGCCGACGATTTCGGGCGTAAGGTGTCACTACCAAGGCTGTCGTGAGCCGGCCCGCATTACAGCACGATACTGAAGTCGCGTACGTTGCGGCTCGCTTGTCTCATGGGGTATAGTGCCTCGATGGAACAGGCCGTACAGAGTATCTTGAAAGGAGTTCTCGATGCGATTGCGTTCCCGTACGAGTCTATTACTCATTCCGAAGTTGCGGGCCAAGCCGTTTTCTCCATCCACACCTCCGCTGCGCCCACGCTCATTGGCGGTCGCGGAGATGTGCTCCACGCACTCGATTTGATAGTAAAGAAAATATACGATAAGCAGCACCCGACGCCGGAGGGTGGAGAAGAGACGAGGTTCCTCATCGATGTAAACGACTTTCAGGTGAATCGCATAAAAGAGCTCCAGACGAAGGCGCTCCTCATGGCCGATCGTGCGCGCGCATTTCAATACGACGTTGAATTGACGCCGATGTCTGCATACGAACGCCTCATTGTGCACACAACCCTGCAGGGAGCGCCGAACGTCAAAACAGAATCTCTCGGCGAAGGGCGAAGCAGACGCGTCGTCATCAAGTACACGGCGTAATCAAAAGTACCCGGTTTAGGGCGTTGGAACGTAGGGCTCACCGAGCCGCACGCCCTTCAGTCCATCCAAAAGGTTGAGCTTGAGAATTTCGGGGTTGATTTGATAGAGAATGAGCCACATACAAAGGAGCAGAAGGAGCCCCAAGACCACATCGCCGATGACCTCGCGCGCGTGACCCTTCGATCCCCAGCTGTCGGAGGTCATGTAGAGATACCCTGCCCACGAGAGTCGGAGGACGGCAATGATGGCTCCCGCGGAAATCGCAAAAGTAAACAGGTTCGAGAGAAATTTCGAGAGACCGCCTGTCTCTGTATAGAGCGTCGCAAGTTTCGAACCTTCTACATTCGCGAGCGGACAAAACGATCCGGTGCACTCTGCAAAGACCGCACCCGCAAAGCCGAGAATCACGAGGGGTGCGATGGCCATGAGCATGTGGCGACGAATGAGAAGCATATGTCTATTATGGCTCGATACGGAGCACCCAAAGTGACTTATCCGCTGCGTTGGTGAAAGCAATGTACCGATTTCCGGCGTCGATAGAGGGATTTTCGACATCGATGTTTGCGCTCCCGTCCGGGGTGAAGATTTCTACGGCTGTCCCTGCCGCGACATCGAGTCGATACCACACATCGCTGGTGTGACGTACGCCCTGGTAGAGATCGAGGAGCGGATCGGTACTACCCGCCGATGCGCGAGGTACCGCACACCATGCGACGAGCGTCGTGCCGCGGGACCATACGCACTTTTCTGCGATGGTTGCGAGCGAGAGGTTCGTCGGCTCCGCATCGCGCGATTGGCGCGCAGAGAGAGCGAGTCCTCCATCGCTGGTCCCGAAGATGACGGCGCGCGGATTTTTTGCGAGTACCGTAAGTCCGGCGCGGTTTTCGATAAGTGGCGCGAGAATTCCGGACGGTGAGAGAGTAAACGAATATCCCGGGATGCCATCGGACGCTTTCTGTGCAAGCACCACAGTGCCATCCTGGGCAGCGTGGAGTCGCCAATCGCGGAGCGGCAGAGTGATGAGTTTCTTTTGCGAACCACCTTTTATGTCGCTTTGCGTAATTTGTATGCCACCGGCAGCATCGGGGAGTGCGTACACGAGGATCTCTTTTGGGAGAATCGCAATATCGACGATTCCTGTAGGCAAATACGTGCCGGACAATCGAGCGGTAGAGGTGGCGCTCACTTGCTGTGGAGTCGATGTCGGCAGCCGTGCCGCATAGGTGCGCACCGCGTTGTTCTCGAAGAAGCGGAGCACGACACTCCCTTCGCTGGAGAACTTCGCATCAAATGATTTTGGAAAAATTGTGTTTGAGCGCCGTACGATATCACTGGTGAGCGGGTCTGCCTCGAGGATATTTCCCGTTGCCGTGTCGACAAACAGTACGCGAGGCGTTGTGGTGGCGAAACCAAAGCCTGAGACAGGGTTGCTGGCGATCCGCCAGAGACGCGGAGCGGCTTTTTTGGCAGGAGCCGATGACGATGACGCGCTCGGCTCAATCGCAAAGTCTCCTCCCAGCGCGTTTTGGAACGCACTTCCTGATGTGCCACCGAATGACGGTGCCAGGCTCGATCCGCGCGCGACATCTTTCACCTCTATTGATTCAATGTTGCTTTGCACCACGTAGAACCAGCCAATGAGGGCGCCGATTGTTACCACGATAAGTACTGCGGCGATGATTTTTGCAATTCGAAGTGTGCGTTCCATACGGGTTACTGAATGGTCCTGAAGGGATCGAATATACCGGCTTCAGCACCGACGCCGAGGGTCATTTGCCACGTGCCACGCGTCTCCATCAGGAAATTCGAAGCATGCGTAAGGAGGAGGCTGACGAGCGCGAGCGCTCCATTATCGCCGGCTCGCAGCGTAATGGCGCTTGGCCGGATAGGATCCGGCGTAATACTTTCCCGATCGATGCGCCAGGCGTAGGTAAGGAGACCATCGTCCGGGTGAGTGACCTCAGCAAAATAAGGGATCGCAACAAATGTCATCTCTTTCTCCGTCACAAACGCATTTCTCACGATCGCACTCCAGTATTGCACTCCAAAGAGCGGGTGGTCGGCGTACAGCCGAACGACTGGTTCGCGCGAAGCGATGCGCACGCTTCCGACGCCGCGTGCGCCTCCTCCTGCGCTCGCTTCCACTGAAACCACGTAGCTCCCGAAAAGTTCAGGGCTCCCGATTGTCGCTGATGATTTCCCCCGCCCGGAGATTCCCGGAACAGTCGCACCGTTAAGTTTCCACGTGTAGGTAAGCTGGTCAGGCGCGTACACTCCCCCGCCCGCCCGCGGTATCGAGGGGAGGGCCCAGAGTCGTATGCGTGTACCTGCAGAAGGTAGGCTACGTCCACGATACGAAGTGGGCGTGTACGCGTTCGATTCCCAGAGAATCGATACGTGTGCAGGGGTGAGCGTAATAGATGCTGTCTCTCCGCTGCCGACGCTTGCTGTTATTGTTGACGATTCTCCGAGTGCCCCAAGCGTAATCTCTACACGTGTCTCCCCTTCGCCCTGTGAGAGAACCTGTCCGGCCCGGCGCCACGTGATCGTGTTCGATTGTAAATCCAGCGTTGAACTTTCGAGCGTGAGCGTAACGCTCTCCCCGGGCTGGGGCGAGGAAACGGAGCTCACTATCGTGAGTGTGCTGTCGAGCTGTGCGGACGCAGAGAGTGGCACAAGAACCGCGGTCGCGATAAGGAGTACAAAAAGACGTGCGCGGAGCGCGAGCATCTGCGCATTATACCGCTCGGCATGCGGCACATTAGACTTTCGGGCTTGATTGCTCGCTCGAGTTCGTCGCTGTCGGCTGAGACTGAGGAGTTGCGGGAGCTACAAGAGTCGGCGTGTTCGCCACAGGCGCGAGAGGGGCGGCTGCCGGCGCTCCGCGCAAGCTCGCTACGTCGACCGGTGCCTCCTGTGCCGCCTCGAGCTCTTGCTTCGCCTTCTTGATAGCAAGAATCTGTGACGGGTCCGACGTGATGATCTGGTCTTCTGTATACGAAGCGATTATTTTTATTGCGACATGTTTCAGGCCCGCAAAGAAAATGCCCTCCCCCACGTCGCTCTCAAGAAGGAGGTATTTCTCTTCGTCAGAGAGTTTGAATGTCTGCTGTACGAGGTCTACTGATGTCGGCGATTGGCGAAGGAGCAATTGAATCGATGAGTTTGTAATCATCGCCGTGCCGTAGGGTGACTGGAGAAAGTCGTTTACGTCCTGCGTGATGGTGGAGAGCCCGAGATAGTATTTGCGACCACGCTTTGCGATTCCGAAAAGGAAGGACGCAGTGTCTTGTGCCTTCATCATCCACCACGCTTCGTCGATGACGAGGAGGCGCTTGCGCAATTCCTTACGCACCGCATTCCAGATGTGGTGCGTAATGATGTACATGGCAACCGGCTTCAAGTCGTCCTCCATGTCGCGTACCGAGAAGACAACGAGCTTCTTGTTCATGTCGACGTTCGTCGGACGATTCATAAAGCCGGACCATGTCCCCTTCGTGTACTTCGAGAGTCGCTGCACGAGACTGTCGGAGCCTTCCATGCCGGAGAGCACGAGCTCGAAATCGGAAAGAAGTGGTGGCTCTACCTGCGCAAAGTTTGTGTCAGGCGTGATGTCCTTGAGCGCGTAGGTCTCGGTAATCGCTTTGTCGATGATGGCATCTTCCTCAGGAGTAAGACCGCCGAGCATGATGCGGAAGAGCCCCACGAGCGTGATGATGTTGTTGCGAAGCACGTCAGACGGATTCTCGTCTTCACGTGGCACGGGCAGGTCAAAGGGGTTGATGTGGTGCTCAGAGGAGAGCGAGATATTGAAATAGCGTCCGCCAACGGTATCAGCGAGGTACTCATATTCACGCTCAGGG
>CAYGFN010000002.1:0-6817 GCA_964349145.1 uncultured Candidatus Saccharibacteria bacterium | reverse complement strand
TGACGATGACTTCGGTGTCAAACATGAGCGAACGTAAGATCTCGAGCTTCGTACAGTACGATTTACCGGCACCGGACTTCGCAAACGTCACCGAATTGTAGTTTTCAAGTGAGAATCGGTCGAAAAGAATCAGCGACGAGTTGTGACGGTTGATGCCGTACAAGATGCCCTTGTCAGACGTGAGGTCGAATGAAATGAACGGGAAAATCGAGGAGAGAGGCGCGGAATTCAGTTTTGTGTGCACGTTGAGCTCGTCTGTCGCGAGCGGCAAGACGGAGCGGAAGCCTTGCTCCTGCTGGAAGAGTGCGGGGCGGATGTACACGAGGCGCGATTCCAAGACGCTGCGGATTTCGCTCTCTATCTTGTCGATTTCTTCGCGGGTCGCACCGTAGATAGTGAGGTACAGACCGACTTCAAAAATGCGCTCCTGCGCTTGCTGGAGATTGTCGCGGAGCTGCTCGAGGTCGCCGTAGGCGGTGTCGAGCATCGGATCGCGCACCATCCCCTTTTCCTCGCGCGTCGCTATCTGACTCTGAATTTCCGCGACCTTCTTCTGGAATTTTCGAAGCATCTCGTTGGTATCCATCGGGTGAATAAATATCGAGATATCGAGCACCTTATCCATGTTGATAATCGGCGCGAACCACCCTGTCGTCAGGAAGCGCGGGTATGAGATGACAAAAAACGTACGCGCGATTTTCTCACCAAGATCAAGCTCATGACTCGAGACCTGCAGTGCGTGCGGGGCGATGACGTCCTGGAGATTGAGGACGCCCGACTGATAAATCTCATCAGGCAAAACCGGCAAGACATCCGGAGACGGCGTCTTCTTTTTTACAAATGGGAGGAAGCTCGTGATGTCCATACTATGTTTGCTGTTCCAGCTGCATCGGCTTTCCTTCCTCGCCGGGGTTAAACATCTTGTAAAGCAACTCGATTGCCTCTTCGGTACCGAGCTGTACGGTGCGAACGCCCGTGCGAACCAGTCCTTGCTGCACGATACCGATGCGCTGATCGAGCTGAGTCACCAGCTCCTCAAACGATTTGTTTGCATCGCCCGATTGTTTCTGCCGATTGAAAAGTGAGAGAGCAGTGCCGGTCTTCGAGAGTGCCGGTGGCGAATACGGCACTACGACGAAGAAATTTTTCGTCATAATGTTTGCGGCTTCGGTGAAGCTTTTCACAAACGTGATGTATTCGCGAATCTGAATACGCATCAGCTCGTCGAGCTGGTTTTTATATGCTTCTTCGAGTGTCGCCACGTAGGGACGAATATCGAGACTGCGAGATTGCACGAAAATTTGGACGGAAAAATCGAGCGAGTTGAGGAAGTTTTGAAACTGCACGATGAATGCAGTCTGTTCATCTTCGGATTTGAGAGCAAAGTTAATAGAGGATGCGAGAAGTACCGCACGCAACGAACCGTCTTTCATTACAATGACGCCTTCGCGGACTTCTGACACGGGGACGAATTCCTGCGTCGATCGCTTGTTGGTGCGCGGATTCACTGATGTCTCGGTTTGAGCCATACTATTGATGTCTCAGCCGATCAATAATGTGCCCCGGGGTCACGAGTGCCGCTGGGGCGCGCGCTGCGCGGTCGTCCTCGTCGGAAACGCCTTGGCCGAGGCGCTCTTTAATATCCAGTGACCATGCGAGGTCATGTAATTTGGAATTTGAAAGCTTCGGGATGTAGATTTCAGACGCTTCCTCTCCGGGCTTCTCCTCGCGCGCGGGCCTGCGGTGAGGCGTATTGTTCCACAGGTACAGCTTTGAGTGTATGAAGTAATAGAAGGCTGTCTCGAGCGCATGAAGAAAGGACCGGCCGTTGTATTGTACGAAAGCAAGCGCAGCCGCAAATCCGAGTACTCCTGCGATGAGGGGCGCGGCAATAATAATGGGGAGCGCGCGCCAAAAAAGATATGCGCTTCCCGCTCCGCCCGCGAGAAAAATAAATTGTTTAAAGGTCAGCGGCCCAAAGATTTTATCCTCGACCTCGATGAATTGAGGAACCTGGAATTGCATCTACTCTATTATACAGGCTCGCATGCGTGCGCCTGCGCGTCATGCGACTTGCTCGCGATACGGATCGCCTGCGATAGTCGCCCGCTCATGGCTGGGAGTCGAGGTGCCGTATGAATTTGAAATGGGAGCTCTCTCGGCGCGCGCTACAGGCGCGGTGCGCGGAGGAGTTGCAGCCAAAATCGGCTGCGGAGCAGGCGTCGGCGCTAGCGGCACTTCTTGTGGTACCTCGATTTTTCGTATTTCAACGGCACCTTCTGCTTCGGGTACTCCGATTGGTGCGGGCATGACTTTCTCCAATTCTGCACGGATTGGTTCGAAAATTGTTTTCGAGACGTCGGCCGCAAGCGCCTCTGCGGCATCCTCATGCATACCGACCTCACGGGCCAGATTCTTCGCAAGGTCGGCTGTCTGTTCTAAGCCCAGAAGCGTGAGCATGACCTCGTTCTCGAGCAGTGCCCACTGGTCCACGTGCAATTTGTGCGTCTCGGCGAGCGCTCGCAAATGACCCTCGACGTCGGATGAGGTAATGGCACTCCGCACGCGCTCCGGCAACGCCTGGAAACGCGCGCTCAACTGTGTCTGAATGTCATGATCTTCCATAGTATGTATCATTATGTCGTACTCGGAGGCTTCTCACCGGTCCCCATGTCGACATCGTTGTCTTTGAATAATTGCGAGAGTCGCGCGGCGCTCCCTTTGCGCTTACGGTACGCGCTGCGCGCAGCCTCGGCAACGTCTCTTCCTCCTTCTCTCTCCCCGAGCACGCCAGCAACTTCCTCGATCGAAACATTTGAGGCCGCAACGTGAGTCTTCATCACGGTCTCCACCTCATCCTTAATCGTCTGGGTGAGTTTGTTGATGCTTTGGTCCGCCGTCCGTAGATCTCGTGATGCTCGTGTGAGTGCTGCTTCGGCCTTCGCAAGTTCTTGCTCAGCTTGGACACGGGGCTGCTCGTACTTGTCGCTCAAATCGCGTTCGCTACGAGCGATACGTCTTTCAAAATCTCGCATATCGGCGGCCCGGACGCGCTCCTGAACTGAAAGCTGCTCTTGCAGTGCGCGTTTGAGCACAGGGTCGTCCGTCGCTCGTATCTGATTGATGATGCTGCCGATTTCATCGCTATGCTGGCTATCCCGCATCTCTTTTTCGCTCTTTGTGCGAGCGATTTCTGCTGCGCTCGCGATGTACTCGGCCGTCAATTTATCCTGCTCAACCTTGCTTGCAACTTTGTCTTTGTTGGATGCAGCTGCATCACGGGTCGCCTTCGCGCTCATCTCACTTGCAGCAGCCGCCTGACGAAGAGCACGGCGATTCTCCATATCGCCGAAGTGCTTCTCTTCCGCATCCTTCTCGGCCTTCCGTCTGACCTGGGTATTTTCCTTTTCCCCCAACTGTGCTCCGCTTGCCATTTGCGCAGCGCCCTTGGCTTTTTCCTCGACGCGTGAAGCGTATCCCTTGGCGCCCTTTTCTGATTCGCCCGAAAGAGGGCCCGTATTGCCAATCGCGCTGTTGATTGCCTTCGCACCGGAGGTATCCATGAGGTTGTATTTTTTGTCGGCTTTTTCCTTCTCCTTAGCGGCTTCCTGGAGGAGGCTCGCGACTTCTTTCTGGTGCGAGAGAGCTGATTTACGTGCTGTCTCTGCCTCGAGTCCATATTGTGCAGCGCCAACCATATCTCCTCTTTTTGCCGCATTATCTGCTCGGGTGCCGAGCTGCAATGCGCGCGCCGTTTGCGTGGTTGCGTTCAAATTGGCCTCGCGAGCAGCGCCGCGCAGTGCCTCCGAGCGCCCCAGTGCTCTGCTCCCGAGCGTGCGCTGAAGAACTGGCGCAACTACCCTGCTCATGCCGAGAGCAAATGGTGCCGCGGTGGCTGCAATCATGGTCCCTTTGAAGAGACTTGGTACATAGCCTAGGCCACTGATTGATCCTGCAAATTTGTTCGAGAATTTGAGCGAGAGGAAGAGGAGTCCCGCGCCGAGAACGTAGAGAAAGATTGTGGTCCATCCATCTGTCGTTGTTCCCAGAGTCGTAGGATTTGCGGCGATGGTGCCAAGTGGCGTCCCCGGGCCCACGCCACTCGATGCCTGTTTCACGATGAGAAGTGAGACGGCGAGAAATATCATAAGTAGCGGAGCAAAAATCGCACTATTGAGGAGTGTCTTCCACCATTTGTGAAAACCGTACTCGCCCTGTGCCATGCCGGGTATGAGGTATGAGGCAAATGCGAGAGCCGCAGTAATCATGAGAAAAAAGAAGAGTATGCCTCGTGCAGCGACCAGAATGCACCCGTACAGTAAGACGAGAGCGACTGCAATAAGGAGAAGGCCGGCGACCATTCCAAATACGAATGCTTGAAACGCCCCGCCTCCGTTTGTATCGGCTGCGAGCTTTTCGACGACTTGGCGCGAATCATTCGCGACACTCGTAATCCCCATCGGCCCCAAGAATCCCTCCGAGATTTTCAAAAACGTGCCGCTTGCGCTCGTGCCCGCCATGGCGGAATAGATTTGGTACGCGGTAAAATTGGAGAAATCGATAACGAGTCGCGTAAAGAGGAGGCTAAAGTTGATGAGCACTGCAACAATAAGGACGTTTGCGATGAGTTTCTTCTGCCCATACTCCTTGATACCCAAGATGATGCAGAGTGCGATGAAAATAAACACTCCAATGATCAGAATATTTGAGACATCACGGAAAAATGTCCATCCCTTCGCTATCGGATCAGCGAGCTTCAGAGTGGTGAGCGTCTTCCCGAAATCGACAATGACCGTCTGGATCAAAATATCAAACAGCCACCCGACGCCTCTCAGCACATACGCACCAAACATCAGGCCATACGATCCGAGAGCCTTGAGTATCGGGTCCATAATGCATCCCTGAAATGAGAAGTCATATATCCAGCTCGTGCACTTATTGGTTGGGTTTGTAGTGTCCGACGACCGGGGGTCTGCTGCCGCCTTCTTTTCAGCCTCGAACATCTTGTCCTGCAGGCCTGGTTGGGATGCTGCGGCATCCCAATCGCGTTTTGCCACGTCGATTTCTCGCTGCGTCATGTCGCGGTTTTGGCGCACCTTAAATATCTTCGCGCGTTCCTGGATGAATTCATCGAATGTAGCAGCTGAAACGAGCGATGGAAGCGCCACAACCACAGCCGCGACGATGAGAGTGAGCACAAATCCTTTTGCGGCCATTGTGTTTCTCATACTATTTTTTCCACTTCGTCACCCAGTTTTGGATGGTTGCCGCGTTGTTCACATTGCACCATCCGACGATGTCTCCCCCCACCTTCGGTGGGTACGTGCCGTTCCAGCTTACGGCTCCCGCGGTGCCATCAGCGGCGTCGCCGTTCCATGCGGCTTTCACTTCTTTCACGTAGGTGCCGCTCTGCGCAATAGAAGCGTCGATTGCTTTTCGCGCGGCGATTGCCTGATCGAGATCCGTTTGTCGGTGGATGAGCCCCTGGCTGATGAGCGAATCGAGCTGGAGCTGTGCCTGCAGTTGCGCGCTCTGCGAAGCGGAGCCGTTCACGCTCTCGATGAGCGTGACGAACAACTTGATCGCATTGTCTGAGGCAGTCACATTTCTCTCCACCGTGTCCTTCAGAGTAAATGTGGTGGAACCGCCAATCGCGGCCTGCGAGTAGATGGTCGAGGTCGCTACTTTGAGTGCATTGCCGACAGGGCATGTGACCGTGCCGTCATCCGCGGTGGTGCAGGCATCCGAGACGCTCGTGCACGAGCCATCTGACTTCAGGGTATCCGGTGCGCATGTCTTCTGGATGATTGCGCTCCAGCAGAGTCGCTCCGCTTCCTTGAAATTGCCCTGTGTTGAGGACATTTGATTGAGAATGGCGCGCATGACATCTCCGTATGCTTTCTCGATAAGCTGCGCATCACGCAAGATTGCGATGACAGCGTTGTTTACGGAATTTTGAAGCCCTTGAGTCGCCGCCGCGCGCATCTGGTTGAGGTACGAGGGCTGACTCCCGATGGGCTGCGTAAGCCCCGCAAGTCCCCTGTTGCTGCGGATAATCTCGGTCGAGAGGCCCGCAAAGAGACCGTTCACCATCTCATCGATATCGTCCGCGGCTTCCGCCTGTCTGAATCCTGATTGGAGCAGCTGCTCCTGGCTGGATGCGACGAATCGTCCGGGTGTCTGCGTCACCATTTCTCCGCGCTCGTTGGGCGCTGCGATATCGAATATACCACCGCTCCAATCGAGCTTTTGAATCATTTCGTTTACAGCAGTATTGCCCACGTTATTTACATAATTTTCGCTCGTGATGTACGCCGACACGGGAGAGCACGCGGGATTCTGGAATGCTTCGAGTGCCGCATCGACCGATTCCGGTCTGCCGGCGAGCGCATTTTCGAGGTCGTCGTAGGGGCATTGCAGTCCGCTCGCTCCGTTTCTCGTGGAATTGTAGTATCCACGTGCGACTGCTCGCTTGATATCTTCTCTGAATGCGGGATTTAAATTGTTGAAGGTGCCGTTTTGGAGAGCGAGTGCCGTGACGCGGTCGCGCTCGGAGAGTTTTTCTTGGCGGAGATTTTGTGAATACAGCGGCGATTGTACGAGATTCCCGCTCGCATCGTACGATTGGCGACCATTTTGAATTGCGACAGTTCCCGCCGCGGCTATGTCGACGGTGAGTTTCTCGCGCATGCGGATAGCGATGCCCTTGAGGACACACTCCTTGTATACGAGTACTCCGGTGTTCAGCGCGACGGCAGCGTCATATACCGGTACGTATACTCCTCCGATTGCCGCGGTGGTACCGGGGCTTCCGCCG
>CAYGFN010000001.1:8682-36742 GCA_964349145.1 uncultured Candidatus Saccharibacteria bacterium | reverse complement strand
GGATATGGGGATGTAGAAAAAAAGCATTCATGCAAAAAGGGCTCCAAACGGAGCCTTTTTGCTATTGACTTTATAGTCATTTATAGTACAATCTTCTCCTGTTCATTCAGGGAGACATAGAAGATGATCATTGGAATCAACCACCACAGCTCCGTGCGCTATCGGGAGCTGTTTGGAACAGAGGTAGTCGATATTGACGAGGTGAACCCGTTGCTCGCTGAGCTCTGTGACCACCGCGAAATCGATCTGACTGCAGTCCGGTTCGAACCGCTCAACATCCGGACGCGCGAAAACGCCTACGGGATCCGCTACGCTGGCTTGCCGCTGGACTCGTTCGTCTGGCGCGAGCTATATCAGAAGCAAGATCAGCTCCAGGGCTTTTTCAAGGAGCACTGGGGCCCGAAGATTGCCAAGATGCCGGATTACGTTGACGGCAACAGCTTCGCTGCCTTTGAAGGCGTAACCTTCAAGAGCGGCGAATCGAAATTTATGTTCGCCTTCGCGGTTACTGCACACCGCTGGGCGATCAGTCCGCGTACGCGCGTCCACATCATCGAACCGCAGCCCGGTACAGAGATTCTCAAAGACCTCGGATCGTTCCTGATCGTCGCCCGCCGCAGCACCTGAAGAAAACCGCCAGCACCTGCTGCGGCTCCTTCCAGAGGTGCGGCGTTTTTCTTTTGGCGCCTCCGACGTTGACGTGAAGTCATAAACGTGTCATTATTGCGACTGCTGTCGAGCGAATTGGTCGCTCGCGATAACGGGGTAAACGAATGCTGAAAGAGATGCTCATGAGCAACGACCCCGGCGTCCTGCTGGGTCTCGCTCTCGCCGGTCTCGGCATTACCCTCCTCTGGGCGTTCTATGCCCTCCGGAGGTCGAAAGCCGACCGGGACAATCAATTCGTGCCGGCGACATTCTGGCCGACGGGCGCCGTCGTGCCGATGATCCTGTTCGGGATCCTGCACTTCGGTCTCGGCTTGAAGATCGGCTGAGGGAAGCAAGTTCACCACACTGGGGCTCGTCGGACACTGTCTGACGAGCCATTTCGCTTTTATGAAGAAGGGGTATCCCCATGAGACATGCGTTCGATTGCTGACATCGGTCGGTATTTGACATGCTACATGAAAGGATTGTGAAGGTAGATTTTTATATCTCACGGGGTATACTTCTCGCATATGACTACATACATTCTTTTAGGAGTAGCAGCTGTCCTCGTTCTCTACGTAATCGGCGCCTACAACCGTTTCATCACGCTCGTTAACCGTGTCAAAGAGGCATGGTCGGATATCGAAGTCCAGTTTAAGCGTCGTTTCGACCTCATCCCGAATCTCGTAGAGACGGTCAAGGGATATGCCGCGCATGAAGCAGGCACGCTTCAGAAGGTGACCGATGCGCGCACTGCAGCGATGGGTGCACAGACAGTGGGGGAGCACACACAGGCAGAAAACATGCTTGCCGGAGCACTCAAATCACTCTTTGCTGTATCGGAAGCGTATCCGGATCTCAAAGCCAACGCGAGCTTCGTAGAGTTGCAGCGTGAACTCTCGGACACAGAAAATAAGATTCAGGCTGCCCGCCGCTTCTACAATTCAGTGGTGCAGGAATTGAACACGAAGGTGCAATCTTTCCCATCGAATCTCATCGCGAAGGGTTTCGGATTTAAAGAGAGCGAATTCTTCGAGCTCGCAGAAGGTGAACAGGCTGCCAAGAATCCTGTCGCAGTCAGTTTCTAGCCTATGCGCGAACGAGCCGAGCGTCGTTCACAAGAAATCGCACTGCAGTCACAAGAGTCGCTCAATCGCGGGCTCATTACCGCGTGCATAAGTGATGAGAAATACTTCCCAGTTGAGGAAGAGAATCTCGATCTTATGGCGAGACCCACGCCTGTCGACTATTACGGTAACGAAAAAGAGTGGAAGAGATTGGGGCAAAAACATGGCGGCAAAGAGTCTTACGTGATATCTGAACTAGACGAAAGTGACAAGTTCTCAAGCGAATACTACGACTGTATCGGCTTGTTTGCAGTCGGAACCGAAGGCAATAAAAATATTTCCATTCTAACTCATCAAGATGCGCACGCGCGCGAAACCAATATCGGTGACAAGTTAGCGGTCAGAAGTCAATCAGAAGCGTATGAGCATGACTTGAGAGTGACTCTGCGCGCGCTAAAAGATCGTTCCGAATCCGGCACCATCGACGTAGTCATTTTTGGCGGATACGATACGTCCCCGGAAACTTATGTTGCTTCAGTGAAGCTGGTAGCAAGAGTGTCTCAAGAAGTGCTTGGCGTTGATCCAGTCGTGATAGCCGGACCGAAAGGGACAGGCAGTGGTGATACTGCCGTTGAATGTGATACGCAGCGTCGTCGCATCTTTATCGCGCAAGCTAACAATCGACTTGCATATCATCAAAGAAATGATCCGAAATATTGGAATCGAGACGCTTCGTTTAAAGCCTCCGAAGTCGAACAAAAGATGGCCGACTGGCACTAATATGGGAATAAAAGTTGAATTCAATCCCGACCTTGCGCTCCGCTCCCAAGCGGAATTCAAGGCTGGTCGCCGCAAAGAAGCGGAGTGCATTCCCGAAAAGCTGGAAGTGGGAAAGGCGTACCCCTTTTTAAAGAGTGACCAGCGCCTCTACAATATCGGCGGCAAGACCCCGCTGCTTCAGACCGAGGGGAATGAACAACTCTCAGAACCGGTCGCCACTATAAGAATTCTCGAAGTCACGCATCTGCTCGAAAATGGCACGGTATTTACTCGCGGCACATATAGAGTCGATGCAGTGTTCGACACGGGGTGGGTAGGATTCGGCGGCTACGGAAAATAGCGAAGTTTTGTATACCCCATGAGATATAAAGTATAGCGTTGCAACTAGAATGAAACGTGACGAGAATACGCGAATTTTGAGGTATTCCGACGGAATATCTCACGGGGTATACTGAACCCCATGGCATCACTCTACACACAGCAAGGCAAGAACATAACCAAGACCTGGATACTTATGACGGGGTTCTTCCTCGTGGTGATTGCGGTCGGATGGTTCGTGTCGCTCTACATGGGCTCTCCCGTGTATCTCTGGGTAGCGGTCGCATTCTCCATTGGCATGAACGTCACGGCGTTTTGGTTTTCGGATAGAATCGCACTCTCATCAGCTCACGCACGAGAAGCAGATCCCACGCAGTATCTCGAACTGCATCGCATCGTTGAGAATCTTGCGATTACGGCAGGGCTCCCGAAACCGCGCGTATACATCATCCAAGATGACGCACCAAACGCATTTGCGACAGGCAGAAACCCCGAGCATTCGGTGATTGCCGTGACGACTGGCCTCCTCGCGAGGCTCGACCGAGCAGAGCTCGAAGGGGTCATCGCGCACGAGCTCTCGCACATCGGCAATCGCGATATTCTCGTCATGACGGTCGCGGTGGTGCTCGCGGGATTCCTTTCGGTCATCGCAGACATGCTTTTCCGCGTGAGCCTTTTTGGCGGCGAGGGGCGAGACCGCAACGTCAATCCCATTATCCTCGTGGTCGGATTCATTGGTCTCATCCTCGCTCCGATAGCAGCGCAGCTCATACACCTCGCGATTTCAAGAAAGCGAGAATTCCTCGCCGACGCCTCGGGCGCTCTTCTTACGCGCTACCCGGAGGGATTGGCGAACGCGCTGAACAAGATTGCGAGCCACGGAGCGCCCGTGCAGCACGCGACGAGCGCCACGGCGCACCTCTACATCTCGAATCCATTTGGTCCGAGCAACAAGGGCTCGCTCATGCGCAAACTTTTCGCGACGCACCCACCCGTGGAAGAGCGCATCGCAGCGCTGCAGGGCATGCACATCTAATATGGATAGTCCGCGTAACGGATTTGTGCGGACAGACATCTGGCGCGAAGGGAAGTGGCTTGATCTCTGGAGCGTCGTGCACTTCCTCTCCGGCGTCTCGGTTGCAATCGGTTTTCAAATTTTCGGGTTTCCGTTTATCCCGACTGCCGTAATCGCCTTCCTCTGCTTTGTGGCATACGAAATGTGGGAGGCGATGGTGAAAATCCATGAGACGCCACAGAATCGCTTTATGGATGTTGTCGTCGGGATGGGGAGTTTTCTACTTACGCACGCGATCGGGATTCCCCCTGCGTGGACGATGCAATTTTATATCGCGTTCTTCGGAGTCCTCGCCATCAACGTGGTGCTCGCG
The DNA here is from genome assembly GCA_964349145.1 of uncultured Candidatus Saccharibacteria bacterium. Lineage (GTDB taxonomy): Bacteria > Patescibacteriota > Minisyncoccia > Phycocordibacterales > UBA2100 > UBA10103. The sequence continues at coordinate 32,541 of CAYGFN010000001.1, read as the reverse complement.
ACACTCGGATGGATTGCTTCTCAGAAAGCAGCAGAGCTCGAGAGGCGCATGCTCGCGCGCCTTATCGAACAGCGCGCTCACTTCCGTGATGCGCGCGAGCGCCGTCGCCGTGCACGTGCTATAAATTCTGAGCACGTCACCGCCGATGGCGGGACCACGCAGTAGGCGTGGGAGGAGGCGTCGCATAGTCCTGCCTGCAGGCAGGCAGGGGTCTAGTAAAGCTGTATGTTTTTCGTTTACATACTGCGGAGTCAAAAGGATGGCAATTTGTACGTAGGTCGTACAAATGATTTGGAAAGGCGAATCTCTGAGCACAATCGCGGCGCCGTGCCGTCTACGAAGTCTCGTCGACCATTCGATTTGCTCAAGAGTATCGAAGTGAGTTCCGAGCTTGAATCAGTTCGTGTTGAGCGCGAGTATAAGAAAGGTTATAAGAGAGAGCAAATCAAACGAGAGTTTGGTTCAGGAGGAGGCGTCGCATAGTGGTCTAGTGCACGTCCCTGGAAAGGACGAGTGTCGCAAGGCACCGAGAGTTCGAATCTCTCCGCCTCCGCCAAAATAAGGTGTACCTGTCCACATTCGAAGATTTGGACGAGGAGTTCAATGTTACAGTCATGGAGTAGCGGATGATGTTCATCCTTTTTTCATGCCCAAACTCACCACTCGGCAAGCCATTGTGTCCCTGCTGCTGCTCGGCGGGATACTATGGGCCCTCCATATGTTCACGGCTACTCGTCCGAGTGTGCCGTTGAACTCTCAATCTGCAGCTGTTGTCGGCGCCGCCTGGGCACCGGCTTATATGCAGAATCTCCCGAGCGATTATCTAGAGCGCCTTCGCCAATCGCTCCTCGTCATGGTGGATAATGGCAGCGACTTGAAATGCGGCGATGCCCAATGTTCTGACGCCGGTACCTCCGATACGGCGCTCAGGCCCATTAGTTGGACAAGCTTCGGGATAGCCGCTTTTATGCTCAATCAGCGTACATCTGACGTCAATCGCTATTTTGCCTCGAGCCACTACGTGTGGCCCGCGCATGAGGATTTTGGTTTTGGACTGTTCTCCGTCGATTACATGCGCCTCTATGCTCTCTTCAAGAGCGGAAGCCCCTATATGCCAGGCAAGATCACTCCACAAGCGCAAGCCAAAATGGAGCAGGGTATGTGGGCAGTCGCGAAGCAATTTTGCACGCTCGCGGCCGCGAATAAAAACGTCTGGGAATCATACGGATCGGAAAACCATCATGCAGCGAAAACAACAGGGTGCTTTCTAGCGGCACAATTTTTGAAAGACAATCCGACCTACGCATCCCAACGCTACGCAGACGGATCTACGCTCGCGCAGCAATACACAGCACGGCGCAATTACATCTCTACGTGGATTGACGAGCGTGGGAAGCGCGGTCTCTTCGTCGAAGCAGCGTCTCCTGTTTACGAAGACGAAACAATCGGCGCGTATTCAAATATCCGCGATTTCGCAGAGGATCCGGTGCTGCGCAAGAAGGCAGAGATGTTTCTCGACTTGGCCTACGCCAATATGGCCGAGGAGACCTTGTACACGACACGCGGCGGCCCGAAGGCGCGTACTAAGAACAATGATCGCTTCTACTCCTTCAGTGACCGCTCGTATGACCTCATGTTCAATTCCCCGGGGCGCACATTCGCGCCGCTTGGCAATATCACTCGAACCACGAGCAACTACTATCCGCCAGCCGCGGTCGTGAAATTGGCCGCGGATACCGCCACTCGCGGAACATACGCATATGCTAAACGATGGCCAGGACCGGGAAATGCAAACGAAAATGGCGACCATTGGGATGTTCTTGAGACAACGAGGAGTAATGTGCGGTATGGCTTTACGACGCCGAGTTACGTGCTGGGATCTGCCGGCGTGAACACTGACTGGGATTACATCAATTCCGGACATCGGTGGGAGGGCGTCGTATTCAGTGGCGACATGTACGCAAAGATTGGTGTTGGTGTAGAACCTGCATTCGAATCCCCCGGGGACTCCTTTCATGCATTCGATCCGTTCGTGGCGCTTCAAGATCGAAATGTGCTTATCACACAGGTATGGGCACCAGCTCCACCCAATTCGCCGCTGCACCTCCCAGTGTTTCTCAAGCTCTATTTCAGTCCGACGCTCGATGAAGTGTGGGAGGAGCCGAAATGGATTTTCGTAAAGGAAGGGAATGCGTATGCTGCTGTTCGTGTGGTTTCCGGCGGTTACGAATGGACGCCTTCCGCGGGATGGACACACGCAGAAGGATCGCCCGTATCAAACTTGCGATTCATTACGCTGAGAGCTGACTCTCCGGTCATCATAGTCGTCAACGAAGCGAAGGATTACGGCAATGACTTCGAAAAATTCAAACGTGCGGTCCGGGCACAGCCGCTATCGAACGATAACGGCGTATTGACCTTTTCTACTCTTACGTTTTACGGTACGGCTCAGCTTGGAAAAATTAATGGGACAACACTCAACCTCTCACCTGCACTCGGCTATAATTCGCCCTTCATCCGCTCCGCATGGAACAGCGGCCTTATCTGCATCAAGAAGGGAAGTGACACACTTGCGCTCGATTTCCGCAGCAGCACCAATCCTTCGAAGACGACGAGCGCATATGCCGCGTGCAGCTATCCTGCAGGCGTGGGCGCTGATCAGCCGATCATTTTCCCCGTGCCGGTAGGGGTAGATGGGGCATCGCCGACCGTATCCTTCTCTGCTCCCGCTCCAAATGCCACGGTGAGCGGACTGGTCACACTCGCCGCTACCGCAAGCGACAATGTCGCTGTGACCGCCGTTGAATTCAAAAATGGGAGTGTGACGATGGGCACTGACACATCCTTGCCCTATTCATACCCATGGAACACGACGCTCGTCCCGAACGGCGCACGCACGCTGAACGTCGTCGCGCGCGACGCGGCAGGGAATCGCGCAACGAGTACGCGCACGGTGACCGTAGCGAATACCGCTAGCGTCGATACGACGCTGCCCACGGTCGCCATCACGACGCCAACCACCGGTGCGACGGTATCCGGCTCAGCAGTGACTCTCTCAGCGATGGCGTCGGATAATAGGGCGATCGCGAGTGTGCAATTCTTAGTTGACGGCAAGAATGTCGGCGCTCCCGATACTGCGCAGCCGTACACGGTACAGTGGAATAGTTCGGCCGTCGCAAATGGCTCGCACTCGATTACTGCGACAGCGCGCGATACGAGTGGCAACGCGCGCACGTCTGTGACTACAGTGGTACAAGTCTCGAATCAAGTTGCGACACCGCTCCCTGTCCCCGTCGTGTCTGTGTCCCCGGGGACCTACGATCGACCGATGCGCATCACCTTGAGTGCTCCTGGCGCAGGATCTATTCACTATACATTTGATGGTACGGCGCCTACGTGTACGACCGGACTCGTCTATACTGCGCCGATTACGATTACCGAAACGGTAACGCTCAAGGCAATCGCGTGTCCGTCAGCGACGCCCGTCTCGGCCTCAAAATCGTTTGTCGCTGCCGTGTACGAATCGGTGCGGAGTATGCTTGCGAGCGTCTTTGCCGTGGTTACCGGTGGCGGGGTGCAGCCGTCACCTGTCAGCACATTCCGATACGTGATAACTCCTGATTCCATTCTTCCGAGCATCTCTATCACTGCGCCAGCGGTCAATGCGGTCGTCTCCGGGAACGCCGTCGTACTTTCCGCAGACGCATCGGACAACGTCGACGTGAGCCGCGTCATCTTCCAGATCGACGGAGCAAATGTCGGGAGCAGAGACCGTGTGGCCCCGTACCAAATCGTATGGAACAGCCTCTCAATACCGAATGGCACGCACACGCTCTCGGCGACCGTAAGCGATGTCAACGGTAATATTCGAACCGCATCATCGCGTGCGATACGCGTTTCGAATCCCGCGACCACAACGCCCACCTGCGCCCTGATCGCTCCTGCAACGGCGACGGCGAGCACTCCGATTACGCTTTCGTGGACTTCAACCAGCGCGCCGACTTCGGCAACTCTGAAGCAGGGGGCGACACTACTCTCCGGTGCGATTGCACTCCCTACAGGAACCCGCACACTCACGCCGCCCGCGACGGCAGGCACCTATACCTATACGCTTAGCGTCACCAACGCGGCGGGGACGGGTACCTGCAGCAAAAAAGTCATCGTGACAACGGTTCCTGCACACAATAACCACACTCCCATCGGAAACATCGGTCAGCCGAACCAAGATAATCAGAACTGCTCCATCAGCGGATGGGCATGCGATCTCGATAATCTGGGCACGGATCTTGAGATTGAGCTCTACGAAGGCTCGACCAAGCTCGGCCAGGTGAAGGCCGATGTCATCCGCAACAACAATTCGCATGACATAGCATTGGCCTGCGGTGCCGCGGTGAATGCGGATGGCACGTTCACGAAAGGCTTTACGCCGACCAAAGGATTTCGCGTGATCTTCACCGGATTGACGAAAGGGACGCACTGGATCAGCGGCTATGCGAAGAATATTAATTCTGCTGGTATGCAATCCGGCACGCGAGGGACGCTTCCGCGAATGAGCGGCTACACCGGTCCCGTTGTCTGTGATCCCGCTATCATGACCGGCACGCTGACCAATGCGAAGACAATCAACATTCCTCCGACGCCAGCAAGTACCGATACGACACTGCCGACGGTTTCAATCACGGCACCTGCCGCGGATGCGGCGGTCTCAGGAGTGGTAACGTTGTCCGCTTCAGCTTCCGATAACATTGGACTCAGGAGTGTGCAATTCAGGATTGATGGCGTAGTCGTCGGACCGGTTTTCCCCAGCGGCCCCTATGTCGTTGAGTGGGGGAGCACCTCCGTCGCAGATGGGGCACATACGGTGAGTGCGACGGCGATTGATACAAACGGGAACACGAAGACATCCGCGGCGGTCACCATCCACGTGAATAATGCCGATACTGTGATCTGGACCTCAGAGCAACAGGGAGTCGGATCGCAGTAGCGTGGCTGCGGTATACCCCATGAGATAAGGACGCCGCGCCAAGTACCACACTCGCGCAAAGCAGTTTGATCTTGATAGATCAATGTTCTCGAATAGATATCTTACGGGGTATAATCTGCCCGATGCGAAAGAATCATTCTCCGTGGCTGCATCAGCTGGATAATACGCGCGAAGCGGAGCGGCTCTCACGCGACACAGCGGTAGACGTCGCCATCATAGGTGCGGGAATCGCGGGCACAGCGACCGCATATTTCACTCTCAAATATACCGATAAAAGCGTTGCGCTCGTCGAGCGCCATCGATTGGCTCACGGCGCAACGGGTCATAATGCCGGACAAGTGGTGAGCTATTTTGAGCGAGGATTTGCGAGCATGGTCGAGGAGTTTGGTGCCGAGCTCGCGGCGGCTGGCCAAAAAGCCATCGATGATGCGTGGGAATTGCTCGACGAAATGTATTCGGATGCCGGCCTTGATATTCCATTCTCGCGCTTTATTGGCCACGGCGGGCTTACCAGCTTGGAGCAAGTTATCTGGCATTTGAAAAACAATCATGCAAAACGCGAGGCGGGTGTTCGGTTTGCTGTCGTGCACATATCGGATCATGCAAACATATCAAGCGATATTCCGGCGGAGTACGCGGGACTTTACGATGTCATCCCGCATAGCGATGTGCTCAGCATGTTGGAGACTCACGTGACTGATTATATTGCGGTGGTTTCTTCGCAGAAGGGCTGCGTCAACAGCGCACTTTTTTGTCAGGAAGTGGTGACCTTCTTGCAGGAGAAATATCAGAATCGATTTGCACTCTACGAACACACGCCGGTCCATAAGATTGTGCTCAAAAGTGACCATGCGCTCGTCGATGCGGACACACACGTCGTGACCGCAGGTCGTATCGTTTTGTGCACGAACGGGTTCGAGAGCATACATATTCTCAATGACACGGGACTCGACATCGATGCCAAGTACCATCACCTGCTCTCAGGGAAGATCGGCTACATGTCGGGCTATCTCGAGCGCATGAACAAATTACCGATAGCAATTAGCTATTATGCTGACCCCTCGGCGGGTGCGGATAATTCGTACTTCTATCTAACACGCCGGCCATACGAGTATGAGAAGGGCGCCGAGCACAATCTGATTTCAATCGGCGGGCCGGATATTGATATAGAAGAGACGGCGCCGTACTCGTTTGAGAGCGACTACCCTGATGAAATGGCGGACAAAATCGATTCATTTGTACATCACGTCTACGATGCGGAGCCAAACAGAAAGATCGACTACGTATTCACGTGGCATGGACTGATGGGGTATACAAAAAATGGCATGCGCCTCATCGGAAGCGAGCCGCAAAATCCGGTTTTACTCTACAATCTCGGATGCAACGGCGTCGGCATTCTGCCCTCGGTATACGGAGGCCGCAAAATTTCGCGACATCTCGCGGGAGAGGACGTACCGCATTCAATATTTGATGTGCCGATGCGAGCCGAGAGCGAGCCTCAAATCGATTTGCCCTAGCTGACGAGAGATAGTGGTATCCCCACACGTCTCATTCGCGTTGCCTATACGTGAGATACTAATAGGACAGTTACGAGCTAAGTGCCTCTACATGTCACTCGGCGGTCACTAAGAGAAGCCCCTTCGCGGGGCTTTTCTTTTTAGCCGAGAAAAAATCCGCTGGGCATTTCGTTGCGGAGCCTCAGCGCCGCACTCACCGTACTTTTGTACGGCTCGCGCCACACTTTTTCCGCGCCTCGTGCGCACCGATTTTTTCCCGGCTCTCTTGCGGTAGGATGGAGGCATGGAAGGGGCACCGCACGAATATAAAGAGCATGTAGGTTCATGCATCGAGTGTGGCAATAGCCCCGTCAATCACCTGAGTACGTATCTTACTCATACATTTGCCGTATGGTCATCGCGCTCACCAGACGGGAAGCAGGGTATTCGACGGTGGTTTGACGCGCAGGTATCACTTCTCGCGCCTCACGTGGACGCGCTTGTGTACGGTTTCTTTGCGGTACTTCCGATTACGCGCTTTTCCCGCGAGGTGGAGCGTGCCGCCACCTATCGTTCGCAGGTTATCTGGGAAGAAGCGGAGCGACGGGGGATTCGCATGGAACAGATGACACTTCTTGGTGCGTACGTTGATATCTACCGTGCTCGCATCAATAGCTCGTGGTTTTATTTTCAGAGTCTACCGATTCCGGCGCGATATGAATCTGCGGATGTCGGCTGGATCGACGATAAACATGCGCTCAAAGAGGCGCTCTCCAAAGCGGGTATCGCGGTGCCGCGTACCGTATCGGTAACCTCGCTTGCTGAGGTGCGCCGCGCCGCTGCACAACTCGCGAGCCCCTTCGTGGTGAAGCCGCGAGCGGGGTCTCGTGGACGACACACGACGGTGGGCGTCCGCACGACAGAAGATGCTGAGCGCGCATTTCGCGTCGCGCAGCAGCTCTGCCGGTATGTCGCCCTCGAAGATTGTCTGACCGGAGGAGTGTGTCGCGCCACGGTGGTCGGCGGGAGGCTTGTCGGATTTCTCCAGGGATTTCCTCCGCGCGTCATGGGAGATGGGGTTGCATCCATCCGCGAGCTGGTTGCACGAGCGAATAGCGAGCGCCATGAGCGCGTACAGCCTATTGAAATCAGCGATGAACACGTCCGCTTCCTCCAGCGAGCGGGGTATACGCTCGACTCGGTGGTGCCGCATGGGGACATAGTCTCACTGACCCATCGCACGGGACGGCTATTTGGCGGCACGACACGGGAACTTCTCGGTGCTGAACATCCCGCGTTGCGAGCGCATCTTGAACGGGCAGCGACGATACTCGGTATTCCCGTGGTTGGCATCGATTTAATCATCGAGGACCCCACGAAGGACCCCGATCAGCAGACGTGGGGGATTATTGAGGCCAACACGTTGCCGTACATTGATTTGCACTACCTGCCGCTCGAGGGCCAGCCTTCGAACGTCGCGGCAGCCGTGTGGGATTTATGGGGCACCATTTCCTGAGCCTGCTATCATGATGCACATGGAGTATGTGACGCTCATGCCTGCCGTTGCGGCGGGGCTCCTCATGTTTATCATCGGACACGTGTGGTATCACGCACGAGTCTTCGGCAGTGTGTGGATGCGACTGACGAATATCACACCTGATATGGCAGAGAGCGGGAGGAGGTGGATTTTTCTTACGTCTTTTGCAGGACTTCTCGGCGCACTTCTCCTTGCGGTGGCGCTCGGGTATCTCGGACGTGCAATCGGAGTCGAGACACCTGCTCACGGGGTCGTATTCGCCTCGCTTATGTGGCTGTGTGTAATCGTGCCCGTTCTTGTAGGCAATGTCTTATGGGAGGGAAAACCGTTTGGACTTTTCGCAATTAATGCGGGGTATTGGTTGGCCGCGCTTCTGGTCGCGGCTCCCGTGCTTTTCATCTAGCGCAGTGCCGTGTAGACTTGCTCCACATGTTTGAGCATTTGATGGGCAATCCGGATACACGACGCATTTTTGCGTACCTCGGTGCAGCAGGCGTCGTCGCTCTCATTGGCGGGGGGATATACGCCGCGGCGATAAGCGCTGTCACTCCCACTATCCCTCCACCAATCGAGCGCGCCGCATTGGAGAGTGCGACGGCGCTGGACGAGCGCCCCGATTCATCTCGCACCGTAACGCTCAAGAGCGAAACGATACGCGTGCAGGTGGCAGATACGCCGCAATCTCGCGCGCGTGGTCTCAGCGGCATGCTCGGCCTTGCCGACGATGAGGGAATGCTGTTCGTTTTTGATACAGATGGACATCACAGCTTTTGGATGAAAGATATGCATTTTGCGATTGATATTCTTTGGATGGGGCAGAATGGAGAAATCGTCCACATCGTTGAAAGTGCGATGCCAGCAAGCTATCCAGCAGACGCGTTTGTGCCGGCGCTGCCTGCCAGGTACGTCCTCGAGCTCTCATCGGGGTGGGTGCGAGCCCACCGAGTGTCCCTCGGCGACGTTGTTTCCCTGTAGCTAAGCCATCATTGGGGAGGAGGAGTTATCCACTTCGAAAACTCGGATTCCCGAGATGCTTACAGGAGTACAATGAACCTCCAAATTAATAGTTTTAGTTCTTGCGCATGGCACAACCAACCACCTCTCGCGACAAAAAAGCGGGCGTTTTAGGAACCCCGATAGAAGCATCTTCGAACCGCATCTATAAGAAGTATCTTTCCAATATCCAGAAGCGGGATGGTCGGATTGTTCCATTTGAATTCGACAAGATCGTAGGCGTCATCGAAAAGGCGATGATTGCATCCAATGAGGGGTCGCGTGATGAGGCAGTCGTCGTCGCGCACAAGGTTGCCGGCGAGATGATGCGCATCGCCAAGACCTACAAGAATTTTCTCCCGACGGTTGAGGGATGCCAAGACGAGGTGGAGCGTCAGCTCATGCTCTCCGACTACGTGTCGACCGCCAAGAACTACATCATCTATCGTGAGGAGCGCTCCAAAATCCGCGATGAGCAGGGAGAAGTGCCCGAGCACGTCAAGAAACTCTCCGAAGAGAGCAAGAAGTATTTCAAGAACAATCCGCTTGGCGAATTCATTTACCTCCGCACGTATGCAAGGTGGGTAGAGAGTGAGCAGCGCCGCGAGACGTGGATTGAGACAGTCGATCGCTACGTTGACTTTATGAAAGAGAATCTCGGTGAGAAGCTGACGAAAAAAGAGTACACGGAAGTGCGTGAAGCGATTTTGAAACAAGAGGTGATGCCGTCGATGCGCGCGATGCAATTCGCCGGAGCACCGGCTCGCAAGTGCAACACCTGCTTCTACAACTGCTCATTCACCGCGCCCGTGAAGCTCGAAGACTTTGCAGAAATCATGTACCTCTCCATGCAGGGGACCGGTGTCGGCTTTGCGGTAGAGAGCCAAAACATCGAGCAGCTCCCGCAAATTCAGAAACAAATCGGGCAGAAATTGTCGACACACGTTATCGCTGACTCCAAGGAGGGATGGTGCGATGCGCTCACACTTGGTCTGAAGACATGGTACGCAGGTAAGGATATCGATTTCGATTACTCGCTCATTCGCCCCGCCGGTGCGCGATTACAGACCATGGGCGGCAAAGCTTCAGGCCCCGAACCGCTCAGAAGCCTGCTCGTCTTTGCACGTGAGCGCATTCTGAAGCGCCAGGGGAGACGCCTTCGCACCATCGATGCGCACGACATTATCTGCAAAATCGGAGAGTGCGTGGTCGCCGGTGGCGTACGCCGCTCGGCGATGATCAGCCTCTCGGATCTGGATGACCTCGAATTGCGAGATGCAAAAAAAGGCCAGTTTTATCTCACCGATGGTCACCGAGCAATGGCCAACAACTCAGCCGTCTACGAGACCAAGCCGACGAACGCCGAGCTCATGGATGAGTGGGTGGCGCTTATGAAATCCGGCTCTGGAGAGCGCGGCATTTTCAACCGCGGGGCTCTCGAAAAGACTATGCCGACTCGTCGATTCAAATTCCTCGAGAAAAAGCACGGCGGCAAGATGAAGGGCTACATCGGTCAGGTGGGTACCAACCCATGTGGCGAAATCATTTTGCAGTCGAAGCAGTTCTGCAATCTCTCGGAGGTCATCGCCCGCGCGGACGATACCGAGAAGTCGCTCATGCGGAAGACGCGCCTCGCGACGCTCCTCGGCACGTATCAGTCCACGCTCACGAAATTCAATTACATTTCTAAAGACTGGACCGAGAATTGTGAGCAAGAGCGTCTCCTCGGCGTCTCGATTACCGGCCAGTGGGACTGCGCCACCGTGCGCGACGCGAAGGTCATGCGCAAGATGCGCGATGCGGCAATCAAGACGAATGCGACGTACGCCAAGCGCTTTGGCGTCCCGATGTCGAACTCGATTACCTGCGTGAAGCCATCGGGCACCGTCTCGCAGACCTTCGATTGCTCATCGGGTCTGCACCCGCGCCATGCGCAGTACTACATCCGACGCGTCCGTATTTCGGCGACCGACTCGCTCTTCAAGATGGTCAAGGATCAGGGCATCCCACTCTATCCGGAAGTCGGACAGACCATGGGAGAGGCAAACACATATGTCTTGGAATTCCCGGTGAAAGCTCCGCAGGGGTCGGTGTACAAAAATGATCAGACCGCCATCGAGCAGCTCGAGTACTGGAAGATGGTGAAGCTCAATTGGACGGAGCATAACCCCTCGGCAACTATTTCTGTCGGCGAAGAAGAGTGGGTCGCGGTCGTCTCATGGCTGTACACAAATTGGGACATCATCGGCGGTCTTTCATTCCTCCCGCGCGAGAATCACGTGTACCGCCTCGCGCCGTACGAAGTCATCGACAAGAAGACGTACGAAGCACTCGCTGCGCGATTCCCGAAAATTGACTACTCGAAGCTTGTCATCTACGAACGCACCGATGAGACTGAGCAGAAGAAAGAATTGGCCTGTGCCGGCGGCACTTGCGAAATCGTGTAAGTGATTCGCTCGATAATCCCGTATTTCAGAACCCGGCCTTTCCCACTGAAAAGCCTTAATCCTCGGCTCTTCGCCTGCGGGAGGTTCTGAAATACGGGATTACACTCGCTCTGGTATCTGAAAGCAAAAGGACCCTTTCGGGTCCTTTTGCGCGTCGCAACTTTCGCTTCGCGAAAGCGATGCTCCTCACTCGGAAACGAAAAAGCGAAGCTTTTACGCTTCGCTCGTTCGTCGCATCGATAAGCCGGATTCTGTTAAGGGAGCCTTGCGGCGACACTTATGACAGCCATGTATCTGGGATGTGTGTTGCCACACACCTCGAGCGACTCTTTCGTCAGGTCCAATTGGTTCCCGACGAACACGGTCTTGCACGCAGGTAGGTTTTTTGCCGTTGCACCTCTGATGTTTCCACCAGAGCTACTCCTTGCGGAGCCCGCAGCCTCTCGGCCTTGGCGTCTCTGTTCGCAACCCTATGCTCTCGCACGACGAGTGTTACCCGCTACCTTGCTACCCGCTCTTTCTAAGAAAGGGCGGGTGCGTGTCCGGACTTTCCTCCCCATGAGATAACACATTCCGATTTCCATGCTAAGCGGGACTGTGAGTGATGCCCGACTTAACTAGAATATCTCGAACGCCTTATCTCACGGGGCGGCTGTCTGACGCGGCTTTCATTATACGTATTTGTGGCTGTCTCGTAAAGGCCTACACGCAAAATCCACACCTGCTTCTTGCGAGAGAGCCCGTGCTATTATCGGCACTATGCATACGAGTGAACGCTTGGATGGATTTGTGCGCCTCATTCTCGTCGTACTCATGGGGCTCATACCATTCATCGCGATGCCGATTCCGTGGATCGTTCTCGGACGAGCCAAGATCTTAATCGTCGCCTCGATTCTGCTTGTGGCCGGCGTACTGTGGCTTGTCGCGCGCTTTACTGAAGGGGGAGTGAAAATTCCGTGGGCAAGTTCTCTTTTTGCTGCCATTCTCGTGCCCCTTGCATACGCCATCTCCTCGGCGCTGACAGGATTCGAAGGCGTGTCGCTCGTCGGGACAGGTGCCGAGATTGATACGCTCGCTTTTGTCTGTGTTGGGTTTGCACTGTTCGCGCTCTCAGCGAGCGTGTTTTCTATGCACCCCGGCAAAGTCGTGAGCGCCATGCGGGCGCTACTGGTCGGAGGATTGGTCCTCTTAGTCGTCGAAATCGTACATTTTGTATTCCCGTCACTGTCAATCGGTGGACTCCTTGCTGGTCAGACAGGCAACCTGCTTGGAAATTGGCATGAATTCTCGATGTTTGCCGGCCTCGCGGGATTTCTTAGTCTTGCGATGCTGGGCACCGCGGTCACGGCTTCGTGGTGGCGGTATGTAGCGTGGACGTGCGCAATACTCGCCGGAGCCTTTCTCCTGCTTGCGAGTTTCTTCGACGTACTTTTCGCAATCATGTGCGCACTGCTTGTATTGAGTGCGGTGCACATGTATCGAGCCAAGGTTGCCGCACGAGAGCGGTGGTGGGACGGCAACGTCACACTCCTCTCGGGCGCACTGGTCACACTCTTCATACTCGTATTCGGCTCGTTTGTTGTAAATGTACTACCGGCCCAAATCCGCGTCGTGCAGACTGATGTGCGACCTTCGTTTGCGGGCACGTTTGCGATTGGCCAGCAATCGCTTGCTCGCCCCCTCGCGCTCCTCGTGGGTGCCGGCCCCAACACGTTCAATCGAGAATGGGGGCTTCATAAATCTCTTGATGTGAATCAAACAGATTTCTGGAACGTCGATTTCAGCGTCGGTGCCGCGCCGATTGCCACATCATTCATCACCGTCGGGCTACTCGGGCTTTTTGCGTGGATTGCATTTATGCTCGCGATGACCGCGCTCGTCGTGAGGCTCTGGTTTTCGTCTACCGAGACTGCCGCAATCTCCATCGCGCTTCCGCTCTCTGTCGCGACCCTGTATCTCTTCGCCCTGTACGCCGTTTCATCTCCCGGTACCACCATCGTGATACTGATGTTCTTTCTCGCGGGGCTCCTCGTCGCGCTGTCAGTCCCTGCGTTTGTGCGGATGCGTACGTTTAGCATGGCAAAGGGCGGGGCAGTACATCACGTATTTTTCTCGACGGCAGTTCTCTCAGGTATTGCGCTGATATTCGCTTCGGGTGCACTCGTGCGGATTGGTACAGCCGAAGCAATCGTAAACAAGGGAATATTCGTGTACAACGAGTCAAAAAACATCGAATCTGCGTCGAACCACATGAAGTTTGCACTTCGCGTGCACGCGGGAAGCGATCGCGCACACACCTCAGCTGTGCAGCTCGGACTGCTCTCACTCCAAGAGCTCAATGCGTCGAAGAATCCTGACGACGAAGCCACAAAAGCAAAGCTGAAGGTCACCCTTGAGGAGACCATTAAGCACGGCCTTGCGGCAGTCGAAATCGATGGCGGTAATTATCAAAATTGGCTGGTCCTTGCGTCTCTCTACGCGCAGCTTGCGGGATCAAATGTGGAGGGGGCATATGACAGCGCGCGCGCCGCCTTCGAGCGAGCGCTTGCAGAGAACCCGACGTTTCCGGTACCGTATGTGAATCTTGCTCAGCTCGAGATCTTGCAGAAGAATCCGGACAGAGCGCTCGCACTCCTCACTCGTGCGGTAGAGCTCAAAGCGAATTTTGCAGTGGCCTACTATCTGGCTTCGCAGATATATGCGGGAAAAGCCGATTATGAGAACGCATTCCAAGCAGCGACGGGCGCTGTGCAATATGCTCGTGAAGATGCGCAGGCGTGGTACAACCTCGGTGTCATCTCATACGCAGCGAAGCGTTATCCAGAAGCGGTGGCTGCACTGCAGCAAGCGCTTGTCATTCAGCCGCAGTTTGCAAACGCGGAGTTTTTACTTGGGCTGAGTCGCTATCGGGCAGGGAATAAAGCGGACGCACTCGAATCCTTTAAGCGATTACAGGAGATTGATCCGTCGCAGAAAGTGGCTGCGCAACTTATTGCGGACATAACCGCAGGGCGCGAGCTTACCGAAGCGCAACTCAACGGACAGATGCGAGAAGAGCCCGCGAAGCCGACGCGCTAGTATGGCGCTCTTTGCTCGAAACGCACTTCGCTATCTTTCGTCGGAGGTACGGGGTTTGCACGCTGCCGCCTCCATTTTGGCGGTTGCGGCACTCCTCTCGTCGCTCCTCGCACTCGTTCGCGACAGAATGTTTGCTGACGCGTTTGGGGCATCAACACTCTTGGATGTCTATTATGCGGGGTTTCGCATACCTGACCTTATCTTCGTGGCCACGGGTGCTCTCGTGTCCGTGTACATTCTTATTCCGGAACTGACCAGGAGAAATCGAGACGAGCAAAAAGATTACATTGACACGATTGTCGTAGGATTCTCCGCGTTTGCCGTTTGTGTGTCTGCGGGCGCTGCGCTTCTTGCTCCGCATATTCTTGAGAGGCTCTTTCCTGTCCTCATCGCGGCGGGACAAGGCGAACATCTCACTCTCATCACTCGTATTCTTCTCCTGCAGCCGATTCTTCTCGGCCTCTCAAACATTCTCGCCGGCGTGACACAGGTACGAGAGCGCTATGCGCTCTATGCTATCTCGCCGCTTCTCTACAATGCGGGCATCATTTTCGGCGTCCTTGTTTTGTATCCGCTGTGGGGGATAGCGGGTCTCGGATGGGGCGTCGTGATTGGTGCCACCCTCCATGCGGCGATTCAGGTGCCGTCTCTCATTGGCGATGGATTTTTTCGCCGAATGCCAACGCTGCGTGACCCGCGCGCACTCCTCACGACGGCAGCAATATCGGTACCGCGAGCACTTGCGCTCTCCATGAATCAATTGACCTTCCTCGGACTTACGGTATTCGCGGGATTGCTTGCCACAGGATCGATTGCGGTCTTTATGTTTGCCTTCAATCTTGCCGCAGTGCCGCTTGCGGTTATTGGGGCATCATACTCGGTCGCGGCATTCCCGACGCTTGCGCGTGCGCTCTCTCGAGGAGAGACAGAGGAATTCGTCCGTCATGTCGCTATCGCCGCGCGCTATGTATTTTTCTGGTCTATTCCGGCGAGCGCACTCATCCTCGTCCTCCGTGCGCACATTGTCCGCGTGATTCTCGGGACGGGTGCATTCAGTTGGAACGACACTCGCCTTACCGCTGCGGCGTTTGCACTGATTGCAAGCGCGCTCGCCGCACAAGGTCTTACGCTCCTTCTGATGCGAGGATACTATGCGGCGGGCAAAACACTTGTACCCCTCGTGGTTTCAGCAGGAGTGGCTCTCACCACGCTCGGGGTAGCAGCGGTAGGGTTGTTCGTAACGACTGACCAGCGAATACTTGGCTTCGTAGAGCGGCTCTTGCGCGTGGATGATATTTCGGGAAGCAACGTGCTTATCCTCGCGTGTGCGTATGCGATTGCAATTATCGTGGGTGCGGTGGTGCTTGTCCTGCATTTCGAATGGCACTTCAGGGGCTTGCTTCGCCAGATAGCGTCGGCGCTGCTCGACAGTGTGCTTGCAGCATGCGCCGCAGGCCTCGCCGCGTACATCTTTTTGGGACTTGCAAGCTCGTTTGTCGTCTCATCGACCGCACTTTCGATTTTTGTGCAGGGATTTGCAGCCGGGGTATGCGGCATATTGGTCGCAGGATTCACCTATCGTTTACTGGGAAGTCGTGAATTCAACGAGACGTATGCGTCTCTCCATGCGCGCATCTGGAGTGCAAAGACATTGCCAGAAGTCACGATTGTGACGTCTGCAGAAGGTCCCGGCACGACGACGAGCGCGTAGGCGATGAGTGGGGTATACCCCATGAGATACATCGTCCCGCGCAGTTCAGGTAATTAGAGTTCTTTTATCTCACGGGGTATAGTGTCTCTCCATGTCTCAGAACATCAGAAACTTTTCCATAATCGCTCACACGTGCCCCATTAGAGCGCTTCGCGTCTCTAATGGGGTTGATCACCCCGGTTGGAAAGCTACGCTTCCAACGGGGCAGGCGGGTAAATGATATGTCTTCCAATATCAGAAATTTCAGCATTATTGCTCATATCGACCATGGTAAAAGTACTCTTGCCGACCGCATGCTCGAGCTGACTCACACCATTGAGAAGCGAAACATGCAGGAGCAGGTCCTTGATCGCATGGATCTCGAGCGCGAGCGAGGTATCACCATCAAAATGCAGCCCGTGCGCATGAGCTGGAAGGTGGGAGGAGCGGATTACATCATTAATCTCATCGATACGCCGGGGCACGTAGATTTCTCGTACGAAGTCTCGCGCGCCCTCAAGGCGGTCGAGGGCGTCGTCTTGCTCGTAGACTCGACTCAGGGTATCGAAGCACAGACACTCTCGGTCCTCTCGGTCGCGAAAGAATTGGGGCTCGTCATCGTGCCAGCGGTGTCCAAAATTGACGTTCCCGCTTCTCGAGTGGCAGACATCACGAGCGAGCTCGCCCTCCTTCTCGGATGCGATGAGGCCGATGTATTGCCGGTATCAGGGAAAACGGGACAGGGTGTCGAGCATCTGCTCGATGAAGTGGTCCGGCGCGTACCACCCCCGACGTCGTCGGGAGCCGCAACGCAGGCGCTCATTTTCGATTTCGGGTATTCGGACCATCGAGGAGTCATTGTGTATACGCGCGTCTTTGGTGGCTCGATTAAAAAAGGGGATGCGCTCCGTTTTGCGGCCGCGAATGCGGATTTCATTGCAGTCGAGGTGGGGCGCATGATGCCGGATGAGACACCCGCCGAAGAACTTGCGCAGGGAGAAATTGGCTACATCGTGACGGGCGTAAAGCGCCCGGGCATTGCCTCGGTAGGCGATACGGTCGTCTCGGTGCGCAACGCGGCACCGGAATTGCCGGGATACCAGCAACCCACTCCGGTCATCTGGGCAAGCGTGTACCCGGAATCTCAGGACGATCTCCCGCTATTGCGGCAATCGCTCGATCGACTGCGCCTTTCGGACTCATCACTTTCGTACGAAGAAGAATCATCGGGAATTATGGGCAAGGGATTTCGATGCGGATTCCTCGGTATGCTCCATTTGGAAATCGTCATCGAGCGGCTCAAGCGCGAATTTAATCTCGAGCTTGTTGTGACCATGCCGACGACAGTCTATCGAATCACTCACCCAAGCGGGGAGATTGAGGATGTCTACGCGCCTGCACGATTTCCCGATTCGGGGCAAGCAAAACGAATCGAAGAGCTCTGGGCCGATGTGGTAGTGATGTCGCCGCCTGCATATTTGGGAGGTATCGCACAGATACTGTACGACCATGAAGCAGTGGTGGGAGAGAGTGAATCATTACCTGATGGCAAGACCGCGGTGCACGCGGAAATGCCTCTGCGTGAACTCATGCGCGGCTTTTTTGACAAACTCAAGAGTATTTCGAGCGGCTTTGCATCACTCTCGTACACGCTCACCGGTATGAAGGACGCCGATGTGATGCGGCTCGACGTGCTTGTCGCAGAAGATCCGGTACCTGCATTTGCGCGCATTGTATCCAAGCGACGAGTCGCGCACGAGGCGGAAGCGATGGTGGAGAAGCTCGAGAAGCTACTTCCGAGACAGCTTTTTGAGCTCAAGATTCAAGCAAAAGCGGATGGCAAGATTATTGCGTCGCGAAGAAAATCCGCCATGCGCAAGGACGTGACAGGCTATCTCTATGGCGGAGACGTATCGCGCAAGAATAAATTGCTCGACAAGCAGAAGCGCGGCAAGAAAAAGATGCTCGCGCGTGGAAAAGTCGACATCCCAAATGACGTCTTTCTCAAAGTAATCCGAGAAACTTAGGAGTGGCTACTACGCCAAGAGAAGCTCCAGAATCCCCGGGGCGAAGAAAATCACCATGCTCAAAATGAGGATGATGGCGATGCCACCCGCAAAGAAGTTGATGACTTTCTTGGTGCGTTTATGAAACAAAAAACTCATAGGTGCATTGTAATGATAGGATACGGAAATGGCAAATTTCCGGAATACGCATGATCCGGTACGCCTTTTTTTGAGGCGTACGGCGACGTTCGTCCTAGTGCTCGTTGTCCTCGGAGCGGCTATCGGCGTGTGGCAGGTCTACGGCAAGGAGCGTGACTCGCGGACGCTTCGTGAGTATGCAGAAGTCGAGCAATCCGAGCTTGAGGAGCAGGCCGAACGTCTTCGTCGTGACACCGAGAAGCTCAAAACAGATCGCGGGCAGGAAGAGGCGCTTCGGGAACAATACGACGTCGGGAAGCAGGGTGAGGGGCTTATTGTCATCGTGGAACCACCCACCCCCGAGCCTGTTGAAGTGCCACCCACATTCCTCGAGAAGGTGCAGCGATTCTTTATCTTCTGGTAAGGGGCTTCGTTCGGCGAGTATGCGGCGCGGAACCCGGCTTTTCCCACTGAAAAGCCTTAATCCTCGGCTCTTCGCCCGCGGGAGATTCCGCGCCACATACTCGCACTCACTCCGCTCGCTGCAAGATTCAGGCTTCGTGGTAGATTAATGCCGTAAGCGGGTATGGTTTAGTGGCAGAATGCGACCTTCCCAAGGTTGAGACCCGGGTTCGATTCCCGGTACCCGCACCGAGATATCCCCTTGTCGGTGAATTCTGCGCAATGGTATACTGCGAATCCTTATTCATTTGCACACACGCTATGGCACACACCGTCACTATCTATTCAACCCCGACATGCCACTTCTGTCATGCTGCAAAAGATTTCTTTACGGACAATCATGTGCCGTACACGGAGCATAATGTGGGGTCCGATCTTGCAAAGCGTCAGGAGATGATTCAAAGGAGCGGCCAGATGGGCGTGCCTGTCATCACGGTCGACAACGAGCTCATCGTCGGCTTCGACGAGGAGCGTCTCAAGCAATTGCTTGGTCTCTAGTGCCCCCAGCAAGAATCGAACTCACATCTCTCCCTTAGGACGGGACTGCTCTATCCATTGAGCTATGGGGGCGGACGGAAATACTGTAGCACGTGAATGTTAGAATGACGGGCATGGATCCGCAGCTGAAGGAAATCTACCGGCTCACCAAGGAGAACAATGCGATGCTGCATTCGCTGAAGCGGCACGCTTTTTGGGGCGGCATGTTGCGACTTTTCTTGTACGTACTCGCACTTGGCGTCCCGATTTGGTTGTACTTCACGTATCTCGCTCCAATTGTCCAGCAAATCGAGACGACGGTTACCAGCGCGTCGGGGAAGAAGACGGAGCTCGAAGGGCAATTTGCCGAGTGGATGCAGATACTTTCGCGATTTAAGGACACCATGCAGGGCGCACCTTCGGCTTCTAGCACTGCTCAATAAATGGTATATTGTCGACGTTCGCCTGGGTACATTCGTGTCTAGGCGGCGCTCGGGTAAAATGTGAAGGCAAGCCTTCCCATTTTCCCTCACTTGCCTGGGTAGCTCAGTTAGTAGAGCATTCCCCTGAAGAGGGAAGGGTCATCAGTGCAAATCTGATCCCAGGCACCGATTTAGATTTAGAAACCGAGGGAAAAAGTCATTCCCTTGTTTGCGGGGGTGAGCCAGTTCGAAGTATCGAGCTTTACCTCGTGTGAGCGGCCGAGTTCTTTGTATGTGATGCCGCCTTTTTCCATCGCGTAGTCAAAAATCCGCCTGGTGATTTCCACATCCTTGATGCAGTACTGCCGGACTTTATCAATTTCGCCAGCGCGCCACCACTGGAGCGACTGTGCGCCGCTCCCAGTCTTTTTGGTGCCGAGCGTGCCTTCGGCAATAGCATCAAGGCGCAGGCTCCTTCCCAGCACGTTTTTGACCTCGAGGAGGAGGTCGAGGCTTTTGATTTTGGTGAGATCACCGGGGTAGTATTTATTAAGGAGCGGGATGTCGAAATGATTCGAATTGTAGCCGACGAGCATGTCGGTGCGCTCGAGGATGGGCCAGAGCTGCGGGAGCTCGGATTCGAGATAGCTCGAGTAGGAATCGGTCTCGGAGTCGTGGATACACGCGATTGCGATGTTCAAATCCGACATGCCGGAGCCTTCAGAGAGCCAGTTGGCCGTCTCAATATCAAATGTCACGACGCGCATCGAGGGGAGTATATCACGCACCATTTTTGGAGAACCTATCCGAGGGATGAAAACAAGTGCTCTGAAATGCGATCCGCCGGCAAGGTCATTTCTTGCCCGGAGGAGAGATTTTTTATCGTGTAGCGTCCGCTGTCACGCTCTTTGCCGCCGATTGCGATGACGAAGGGGACTTTCATCTTGTCCGCCTGACGTATCTGATCGCCGATTTTCTTGCCGGAAAAATTCACCGCCACGGTCACGTCTTCGCGGCGCAGGTCTTGCGCGAGCCGCATGGCGTGGCTCGTCGCATCCTCGTCAACGATGCAGAGCATCAATTCGGTAGCGGGAGCGTACTCGGGCAGCAAATTGTGTGTCTCGAGAAAATCTCGCGCCGTGACGTCTCCCATGGCGAATCCGACGGCGGGGATTTTCTCGCCACCAAAAAGGCCCAGCAGGTCATCGTAGCGGCCCCCGCCAAACATGGAGCGACGATTTTCCGGCGTGGTATCAAATACTTCGAATACCATACCCGTGTAGTAGTCAAATCCGCGCGTAATTTTTGTATCTACAATCATATTCCGGACGCCGAGCTGCTCGAGCATTATCCGAAGTTCCTCAAGGTATGCAGACGATGTGATGGTATCAATTTTGTTCACGAGTGCACCGGATTTCTCGCTGCCGACCAGCTCTTCAAGTTGCGAAGCGAAATTATCAATTTTCTCTCGTCGGTCGAGGAGGCGCATGACCTCGGCGCGGTCTCCCTCCGCGACACTCACTTCTTCAAAGAGCGAGTCCAGTATGCGGCGGTCCGAGACCCGAATCTCGAAATCACGCTCTTCTGCTCCGAGGCTGCGCATAATCGCGTGTGCCATGGAAATCACCTCTGCATCTGCTTCGACGCCGGATGCTCCGACGATGTCCGCATTGAGCTGCCAGAATTCACGCACGCGTCCTCGTTGTGGGCGTTCGTAGCGAAAGAAATTTTGTATGGAGTACCATCGCGCAGGCATCGGAATTTCTCGCGATTTTGCTGCGACGAGGCGTGCAAAGGTCGGCGTCATTTCGGGGCGGAGTGTCACCTCGCGATCGCCACGATCGGTAAAGGTGTACGTCTGGTCGTTGACGATTTCATCAGAGGACTTGGCGCGGTAAAGCTCGGCAGGCTCAAGTACGGAGGCATTGTACTCCTCGTAGCCATACAGCTCGCAGACGCGCTCCATATGCTCAAACATGTATCGCTGCACGAACTGATCCTCAGGGTAGAAGTCACGCACCCCTTTGTAGCTCTCGGTGGATATTTTCTTTCGCTCGGACATGGCAGCATTATGCTATACCCCATGAGATAATCCAGTCGTTCTTCCTAGGGAAATTAGTAGTTACATATCTCACGGGGTATACTCGCGACGCGATGAAAAGCAACGACTTCGATATCAAAGAATCTTTGCAAGAAGGTGTCGGCAAGGGACTGTTCGCAAAGACCCCCATCAAGAAGGGGACCTTTATTTTGGAATACACTGGTGTCCCGCTCACGGCGGAGGAAGCTGACGATCATCCCGGGCGCTATCTCTTCGAGGTCGACGAGAAAGTCACACTCAACGGCGACACGGACGACAATACTGCTAAATACATCAATCATTCGTGCGATCCCAGTGTCGAGGCGGAAATAGACGAAGAGGATGATGGCTCAAAACACATCAATATCTACGCGGTTCGCGATATCGAGGCGGGGGAGGAGCTCCTCATCGACTACGATGACGAATACTTCGACGAATTCATCCGCCCCATCGGATGCAAGTGTCACGCTGCGAATTGTCGTTCCACTAGAAAAAAGAAGAAAACATCGTAACAAGAAGCCAAGGGGCGGCAGCCGCTAGGCGCGGAGAAAGCAATTCAAGAGCCGTACAAGTGTACGGTGAATGAATTGTTGAGGCTCCGCAACAACGCGGATGCCGTCCACTGGCTTTTTGTTAGGCGGAGCCGATGAGAATTCCTGCGGCGAGGACTAATGCCCCGCCGAAAATGACTTGCGCGAGCGAAAGCCAAAAGCTCAAGCGGAAATAGTGGAATCGGATGTATCCGATCGCCACAAGCTCGAGCGCCACAATCGCGTACGCGAAGTAGAGTGCGAGATTCATATCGGGAATCAAGAAGGGGAGCGTGTGCAAGATGCCGCCCAAAAATGTCGTGACGCCAACAATCGCTCCTCGTATGAACGGGTGGCCGCGACCCGTGTGTTCTCCCGTATCCGAGAGGCCCTCAGCAAATGCCATGGAGATGCCAGCACCAACTGCTGCTGCAGTGCCTACGAGAAATACCACGTGCGGATTGCCGCTCGCATACGCGGCTGCAAAGATTGGGGCAAGCGTAGATACGGAGCCGTCGATAAGACCGATGAGCGCAGGCTGAACCACTTGGAGCAGAAAGTCGCGGTCTACGGGCTCGTCATTGCGTCTGAACATAGGAGGATGATACACTACTCGATATGAAAAAGGGAGTACGCACATGGCTCACCGTCGCAGCGCTCGTGTTTCTTGTCGCTATGGCAGGAGCAATCTATCTTGCCTCAAAACCAAGTGCGCTCGCGCCTCTTGCGCAGTGTCTGAAGGAGAAGGGAGCGACGTTTTACGGCGCATTTTGGTGCCCACATTGCCAAGCAACGAAGCGTATGTTCGGCAACGCCGCCAAGGATCTTCCCTACGTCGAATGCTCGACGCCGGATGGCAAGGGCCAGCTGCAGGTGTGCAAGGATAAAGAGGTAACGAACTACCCGACGTGGATTTTTGCCGACGGCACGCGTCAGGTGGGCGAATTGACCGGTGCGCAGCTCGCCGCGGCAAGCGGGTGCACGCTCTAGAATGACACTCGAAACTACCAACTACATACTCGCACTCGGCACCATCGCAATCCAGATGGTGACCGTGATGCTCTTAATCGTGTACTGGGGCCGCAATCGATCTTCTGCGCTACGTGACATTTCTGATGTCGTGGTGAAGTGGGGGGTGGTCGCAGCGTTTGCGCTGTCATTCATCGGCTCTGCGCTGACGCTGTATTATTCGGAGGTTTTGGGCATTGCGCCGTGTGCTCTCTGCTGGTGGCAGCGCATCTTTCTCTACCCGCAGGTACTTCTCTTTGCCGTCGCGCTGTGGAAGAGGGACGCAGGGGTCGCATGCTATTCGATTGCGCTCTCCGTCGCAGGAGCCGCCTTCGCGCTGTATCATCACGCCCTACAAATGCTCCCCGGTGCGGGGCTGCCATGCCCGGCAAGCGGACCGAGCTGCGCGCAGCGTATGCTTTTTGAATTTGGATACATTACGTACCCGCTGATGGCGGTCTCGCTCTTCGCTCTCATCATTGTGATCATGCTGATGGTGCGTCGCAAGTAA
>CAYGFN010000001.1:0-8582 GCA_964349145.1 uncultured Candidatus Saccharibacteria bacterium | reverse complement strand
GACCGTGAAGAGCGGGTCGAAAGGGAAGAGTGCTTCGAGATGATACCGAGTGACGACCTCGAGTGCGAGATTGGAGTGCAAAAACTTGGCGTAAAATGCCGCAAACATAATGCTCGTTCCGAGTCCTACTCGCAGCATCGGAAACGCGTATGGAGCGAGGCGATCGAGGTGTTTGCGGAAATGCCATCCGAGGTGGAATCGATGATCGAGTGTCCACGAGCCTCCTCCCATAATGATGAGGAAGAGATACGCGGCGGCATGCTGCACATAGGTGAGCGAGTACATGCCGAGTGTGGTTGCTGCGTACGCAAAGAGTAGAAGCGCCAGAGCACTGGCTATGCGCGTTTGAAAGCCGAGAAATACGCAGATACCAAGAGCGAGAAGCGCGCATTGCACCAAGAAAGCAGCGTCTCCGAACAGCAGCGCAAGAGGCAGCTCGGGCCCGTAGAGCGTAGCAGTCGTCCCAAAGACGATGAGCGTCGCCGCAACCGTCAATCGAACGAGTGAGTGCGCAAAGCGCTTCAGTCGATTAAAGAGGGGCGCCGCGGAGGATTCGAAGCGCCGGAATGTTGATGCAAAGAAAATCGTAAGCGTCACGATAACAGCCACCACTCCCCACAAGAAAAAGTTCCCCTCGTTGCCAAAGTATGCACCTACGGGATTCGGAGATGCTGATGTAAGTGCGCCGGAGATTGCGTCCGCTGGGAGCACGTACACTTCGTGTGCAAGCGCAAGCGCGGGAAGGGCTAGAAGTGCAAGCACTACGAGAAAAGATTTATACATGGTGAATCATGTGCGCTTTGATGTCTTCAATTGTACCGCCTGTTTTCTTACCGGGATTCAGAACTCCGAGAGGATCGAAAATACGCTTGACCTCGGCAAAGAGGGCGCACATCTTGTCGCCATACATGATGGGGAGGTAGGGTGTTCGCACGATGCCGTCGTTGTGCTCGCCCGTGATGGATCCTTTGTACTTTGCAACGAGCGCATACACTTTCGGCATTAATTCGAGGATTTCGTCGCGGGATGCGGGGTCGGCCATATTCTCAAGCGGAATGATGTGGAAGTTGCCATCGCCAATGTGTCCGGCAATCGTGTAAATAAAACGGTGGTGCGCGAGGAGCGCATCGAGCTCCGGCAAGAATTGGGGGTAATCGTCGGGGTGCACGACGAGATCGTCGATAAACGGTGCCGCATAGAGCCCTTTGAGATTCTTGCGTAGAAGTGCAAAGCTTTCGCGGCGAATGGTCCAGTATTTTGCGGACTGCGTCTCGGAGCGAGCGACCTTTGTGCGGACATGCAGGTCGCTGAGTGCCGCGCGTGCCTGACGCGCCTTTTCCAGCGCCTCATCGGCGCTGTCTTCAGCGAATTCCGCCATCAAGACCAGCTTCGGGACGCCTCCGGTCAAGACGAGCCACGCTTCCGGCATGAATGCAAACGCAAGTTTCACCATCTGTACAAAACCGAAGTGTCGCAGTATCTGCGGAGCAAATCGCACAGCGAGTCTGAACGTCTGATCGTCGTAGGATTCAAATGATTCAGGCTCTATGTTGAGGACGCGGTGAACGATCTCAGGGAGTATTGAGAGGTCAGACAGAAAGACGACGAGCATCGCGCGGTGCGCCTTCAGCTTCACAAGACCCACTGTCCCGCTGGTGATGACAGCAAGCGTGCCTTGTGAGCCTACGATAAGCTGGCCAAGATCAAATGTTTTACGCGCCCTGTCGAGGACTCTCCAGAGAGCGTAGCCAGCGGAATTCTTCGTCACGCTCGGTTTAGCCGCTTCGATTTCCTCTGCGTGCGCGTCAAGCAGTCGGTGAATACCGGCGTATATGCGTCCTTCGAGAGTGTCTTCAAGTTCCTTATCGCCGAGCTCTTCCGGCGAGAGCGGGCGAACCACTGCTCGCGAGCCATCAGAGAGAACAACCTCCAATTCTCGCACGTAGCGCTCCGTCTTGCCGTAGCGTAGCGTCAGCTCGCCCCCTGCGTTGTTCGCGAGCATGCCGCCGAGCGCGCACAGTTCGCGAGAAGCGGGGTAAGGAGGAAAGATTTTGCCGACGCGCTTCAGCGTCTCTTTTTCGAGATCACGATAGTAGACACCCGGCTCAGCCGTGACGCTCGACTCGTCTATGCGCAGTATTCGATTCATGTATTTTGTGAACACGAGAGAAATCGAATTCGTCAGTGGTCCGCCCGTCATGTCAGTGCCTGCAGAGCGCGGTGCAACAGACACATTCTCGCCCCGCTCGCGCGCTTCGTGTGCGACGCGTATGACAGCGGCCACATCATCCGCGTCTTTCGGGAACACCACAACTTCCGGGGTTTTCTCAAAAATGCTCGTGTCGCGGCTGTATTTCTTGAGTGTCTCCCTGTCGGTCGCAACGTCGCCCTTGATGACGCGCGAAATCAGGTCGGCTAGGGAGCTCATTGCAAAAGTATATCGCGTGAGCGAGAGACGGCCGCGGTTACTTACGGCGGGTGGGGGATGAATACTCACGCGCGAAACGCTTTGACGAGATCGCGCAGCAACTGCTCCGTCTCTTCCGGGCCAGACACGGAATGTGTCTCAACACCTGTGGGAATCACCGCTGCATCATTGCCTCCCTCGTAGAGCGCATCGCCGACGTAGAGCATCTCGCTTACGGGGATATTCAGCTTCTGACTCAACCACTTTACGCCATGCGCTTTCGTCATACCCTTGTGTGTGATGTCTATGGTCGTTTTGCCACCGATGAGAATTTCAAAATCAGGAAGCCGTCTGTCGAGCGCCTCCTTGAGGTGCTTGCGCTTCGATTTGTCCGGATCCCACGCTTTCTTAGCGTCTTCCGGAGCGCTGAGGCCGAGAGCCGCATACGCGATTTGCACGTCACGATCAATAATCATGGGTGCGTATAGCGGATCGAGCTCAAGCCGGACCTCCTCGACACTTGCCTTGATTGCATCGGTAATTTTCTGCCGCTCGGCGTAAGAGAGAAGAGAATCGTATTCCTTTTTCCAGATACCACCCTCATGCACAAAGCACTGAGCAGAACTGTTAGGCAAGATATAAAAAGAGTCGATGTTCGGCGAATGCGCCATTTTATGAAGAAAATCTGCCTCAATACGCGGAAAACCTGCCGCTGAGATGATGGCAACCGGGAGATGCTCAAGGAGCTGGAGAAGCCCGTCGATAACCGCTTGCTTCGGTGGTTGAAAGCTCTCGGCAAGTGTGTCGTCAAGATCGAACATCACGGCTCGAGGGTGTTGCATGAAGGATAGCCTACCATATTTCGCAGGCGGCGAGCGGCAGGGTACAATCGTGTCATGTCCATGCGCGACGCTATCGGTCGATTCCAAGAACAGTTTACCTGGCAGCCTTCTATCGAGCATGCCGAGGCGCTGCGTCCGCATAAAAACGTGATCGTGTGCGGAATGGGAGGGTCTCACATGGGTCCGACGCTTGTACGCGATTTTGGTAATCACCCTGAAGTCATCATTCATCGCGACTACGGCTTACCGAAGCTTCCGCAGCACCTGATGAGTGATGCTCTCGTGATACTGAGCTCTCATTCGGGAAATACGGAAGAAGTGCTCGATAGCGGCCGCGAAGCGCTCGCTCGCGGGCTTCCCACCGCGGCTGTTACGACCGGCGGTAAGCTCGCTGAATTTGCACGAGAGCATGCGCTCGCGCATGTCGTGTTTCCGTACATGAATCTGCAGCCCCGTGTTGCGACAGCGCTCTCGATGCTCTCCATCGCCGCGCTATTGCGTGATGAAGCGCTCGATAAAAGCATTCGCGCTGCGGGCGCGTCTATCGATGCCGTCGCCCTGGAAGCGGAAGGCACACAGATTGCTGAGCGACTCCATGGGAAAGTTCCTGTGGTCTATGGCTCAACGGCAAACACAATCATCACCGCGATGTGGAAAATCAAGATGAACGAGACCGGCAAGGTACCGGCTTTCTATAATGTGTTCCCCGAAATGAATCACAATGAATTGTGCGGTTTTGATGTAGTAGAGTCGACCCGCAAGAACTCCGGTAACATGCATGTCATCATGCTCCGCGACCTCGAGGACCATCCCCGCATTCAGAAGCGCATGCAAGCTGCCGCGGACGTTTTCGAAGAGAAAGGAATTCCCGTCGAGAACGTTCAACTCGTGGGGACTGGTCTCCAGAAAGCGTTTCGCGCGGTTACGCTCGCCGACTGGACGGCACTCACACTGGCGCAGCACTACGGAGTGCCTGACGAGGATGTTCCTGTGGTCGAAGATTTCAAGAGACGCATTGCCTAGTCACGCTTTCGATTTCTCCACAGGTCAATCATGACCGGCGTAGTGGTCACGAGAATGATGCCGATGACAATATAGGTGAAATTTTCGCGGACGCCGGGCACCGTAGCTCCGAGAAAGTAGGCAAGCGTGGTGACACCTCCCGCCCACGCGACCGCTCCAATCACGTTGTAGAGAACAAATTTTCGATATTGCATGTGCACGATGCCCGCAATGATTGGCACAAACGTTCGCACAATTGGTATGAAGCGCGCAAAAAGCACCGTGCGAGAGCCGTAGACATCGTAAAATGCCTTCGCGCGCTCGAGGTGCTCGTGTTTGAACCATCGCGAATCAGGACGCAAAAATAATTTGATGCCGTATTTCTTGCCGAACCAGTAGCCCACATTATCGCCCGCGACAGCGGCGATGACCACGCCGGGGATGAGTATCCAGGGATTCAGAAATCCCTGCGAGGCGAGAAGCCCTGCGGTGAAGAGGAGCGAAGCCCCGGGGAGGAAGAATCCGAAAAAGACACCGCTCTCGAGGAAAATAATCGTGAATATGCCAGGGTAGCCGATAAACTGCACGATCGGTACCAGATCGAGTTGCATCGGAGCAGTATACCCCGTGAGATATTGAATCTAAATTGCCTCACAAGATTCGGGGGCTCTATCTCATGGGGTATAGCGTGATTAGGTATTATCTGCCGAGGATAGAGAGTGTAGTGAATGCTTGCATTCACTACCGAACGGCGCAGGCAGCGAAGGCTATGCCTTTCAGACGAAGGATGCGGGGACAGGGAATTTCTTGCACATCTTGCGTATCTCTTCGCGCACTGCTTTGTGCTTCTTCTTGTCGCTCTTGTTCTTCAGTGTCTCTACCATCAATTCCGCGACGCGCGTGCACTCCTTTTCTTTGAAGCCGCGGGTCGTGATAGCAGGCGTACCGAAGCGGATGCCCGAGGGATCCATCGGCTTCCTCGTGTCGTCAGCGATGGAATTCATGTTGAGCGTCATACCCACTTCGTCTAGCAGCGTCTCTGCCTCGCGGCCGCCGAGTCCGAGACTTCCGTATACATCCGCGAGGAGGAGGTGTGAGCTTGTGCCACCGGTGAGGAGACGTATGTCGTTTTTGAGGAAGACCTTTTCCATGGCCTTCGCATTCTTCAAGACCTGCTTCGCGTACACCTTAAATTTCGGAGAGAGCGCTTCGCCGAAGCAGACCGCTTTCGCGGCGATGTTGTGCATCAAGGGCCCCCCTTGGAATCCGGGGAAGACAGATTTGTCGATTTTCTTCGCAATCTCAGGATCATTGCTCAGAATCATGCCGCCGCGGGGACCGCGAAGTGTCTTGTGCGTCGTCGATGTAATGACATCGAATCCGTGGTCGAAGGGATTCTTCATCGCTTTGCCTGCAATGAGTCCTGCGATGTGCGCCGCGTCCATGACCGCAACCGCGCCCACCTCGTGCGCGATGTCTGCCATTTTCTTGTAGTCGAGTTCGCGCGGGTACGCTGAGTAGCCACCGAGGAGAATCTTGGGGCGCTCCTTCTTCGCAACTTTACGCATCTCGTCGTAATCGATTTCGCCTGTATCCGCGTCCTTCATCTTATAGCGAACGAAATTGAAGATTTTGGTGAGATAGGTCACGGGATGTCCGTGCGTGAGGTGGCCGCCGTGAGAGAGATCCATGCCGAGCACCGTATCTCCCGGCTCGAGAAGCGCGAAATACATGGCAACATTCGCCGGTGCGCCCGCGTGCGGCTGCACATTGGCGAAATCACAGTTAAAGAGCTTTTTCACTCGATCACGCGCGATATCCTCGACCATGTCGGTGTATTTCTGACCGCCGTAATATCGGCGACCGGGGTAGCCCTCGGAGTATTTATTGGTGAAGACTGACGCATTGGCTTCGCGGACAGCCTGAGAGACGTAATTCTCGGACGGAATCAATTCGAGCCCCTCTCGCTCACGCAGCTCTTCGCCGGCGATGGACGCATATACTTGCTTGTCTTGTTTTTTGATATGTGGGTAGTGCTCCATAAAGATTGACTAGAAATCTGGTAAATATATTAAAACGCTACGTCATACAGTTTGTGCGTGGAGATTTTTGCTGAATCCGCCCGCGACCACCAAATCTGCTTTGATGGTCGGGTGGGGTTCGTAGCCTTCGAGAAGCACGTATTCGGGGCGGAAATCATCGAGCGTCTTAAAGTCTTTCGTAAACGAGACTTTGGGAAATGCCTTTGGTTCTCGCGCGAGCTGCTCTTTGACCTGCTCACGATGAGTATCGTACATGTGGTAATCGCCGAAGGTGTGCACGAATTCTCCCGCCTCGCGCTTCAGAATATGCGCGAGGATATGTGTAAGCAGTGCGTAGCTAGCGATGTTGAAGGGGACGCCGAGAAACATATCCGCGGACCGCTGGTACAGCTGGAGGCAGACTTTGCCTTGCTTCACGTTGACCTGGTAGAGGTTGTGACAAATAGGGAAGCGCGCACCCTCATTCGCCGGTGCCATGGTGTAGAGATAAGGCGGATTCCAGCTAGTCACGAGCGCGTTGTGCGCATCAGGGTCGCGGGTGAGTTCGTCCACAACAAATTGCAGCTGATCCACTATGCGGCCATCTCCCGCCGGCCAGTGACGCCACGATTCACCATAGATGTGCGGCAATTCACCGTAGTCGCGTGCAAATTCATTATCAGATTTCACCAGTGCAACGAATTCTTCCTTGGTCATCTCGGGAAGACCTTCGCGCTGCGCTTTTTCCAGATAGATTTTGTACGGATAGTCGTCCCAAATGTGCACATCGTTGTCGACAAGATACTTGATGTTGGTCTGACCAGAGAGGAACCAGTAAAGCTCGTGCACCACGCCCTTCCAGTACACTCGCTTGGTGGTGAGGAGCGGGAAACCTCGCGAGAGGTCGAAGCGCATCTGTGCGCCAAATGCGCTGTAGGTCCGGATTCCGTGGTCTTTATCTACCTGCTGGTCGCCACGCTCGAGCGTCTCCCGCATCAAATCGAGGTATTGATATTCCGGGTGCAATGTTGTCGCTACGCCTCGCATACTATTTCTTCTTCGTGGCCTTTTTTGCTTTGGCGGGGACGAAGTGCTTCCAGTTGTCCTTCGCAAACCGACCGACCTTCTTGTAATTCTGACGGGTCGGGCTCGAAATCATCGAGAAAGTGATTTGCGCTATTTCCATACCGGGTCGCAAGATAATCGGGATATTGTTTTGATTCGTAATCTCAAACGTGATGTTCAGGAAATGTCCGGGGTTGATGATGCCGGCGGTGTTGTGAATCATGAGGCCGACGCGCGCGAGGCTGGACTTCCCGCCAACCTGGATGAGGTAATGGTCTGAACCGAAGTATTCCTTGGAAGTACCGAGGACTGAGATGCCGGGGTGAAGAACGAATTCCTCGCCATCTTTTAAATTGATTTCGCGTGTCTGTGCGTAGATTTTCTTCGCCGGATCGATGAAGTGTGTCGAGTGCTCATCGTTGACGACGAATTTATTGCCGAGACAAATGTCGTAGCTTGCCGGCTGCAGCTGCTTCTCGGCAAAGGGCTTCAGTGTGATCTGGCCGCTTGCAACATTCTTTTGGATGTCAGTATCAGAGAGAAACATAGGCTTAATCTACATTAAATATCTTGTCGGTCCCGTAGTATTCTGGCCAATGCGTGTTGTAGAAGGCGAACATCCGCTCGAGACGGTCTTGTGGAAGTTCCTCGCTGCCGACCTCCGCCATAAGTGCGCGTACCTCCTTTTCCGCATCCGCGACCTTCGATTGATCATCGACGACCCGCTCGAATTCGGCGAGATAGCCGTAGCCGGCATTCTTATCGAGACACACGTTGATGCCCCTCGTGAGATATTCCTCGCGCTCGCGCGACCACTTAGCCTGATACGAGAAGCCACTCTGGAGGACGACTTCATCGAGTTCGTTGATAGTGAGCGGCATCTCTGCCTCGAATTCCATACGTGCGACGCCATTCGCCGACGTGTCGTCGCCCACGGATGCTTTGACCACGATGAGGACCGTGCCGTCTTTGTCGCGTGTGCGCACCGAGAAGCTCGTGGCGCGCGCGCAGATGTCGGCGAGCTGCTCACGCTTTGTCTCATCGAGATGAGGCGCAAGATTGTGCGAAAGGACATCGAGCGCGGGTCCTTCAAAATAATGATTCAACTGCCTGTTGCTCGAGGTAAGCGCTGTGCTTGGGTCCACCTTTTTGAGCGCGGACCGGAGCTCATCCGCTCGCTCGGAAGTGCCTAGAAGCGACTTGATTTCGACTTCGTAGGTCTGCATAGAAAACACAGTATAGCCC